>JBCBKE010000022.1:0-39413 GCA_038522375.1 Pseudomonadota bacterium | reverse complement strand
GCATGCCCCCTGGTCGATTGCCGCGATGGAGGCAGGCAAGCCTGTGCTCTGTGAAAAGCCGTTCGCCATGAATGCAGGCGAGGTGCAGGCCATGCTGGCAGCGTCGGAGCGGACGGGGAAACGCCTGATCGAAGCGTTTCACTACCGCTACCATCCGGCGTTCGACACCTGCCTGACCTGGATAAGGAGCGGGCTGATCGGGACGGTGAAAGCGATCGATGCGGTGTTCCATGTGCCGATCAAGGATGATGGCGCCGAGATCCGTCACCGGCCCGAAAATGGCGGCGGCGCGATGATGGATCTGGGCTGCTATCCGGTCAGCTGGGTGCTCAGCCTTCTCGATGCGGCCCCGGAGACCGTTACGGCGTCCGGGTCGCTGACCCCGTCGGGGGTCGATGAGCGGCTGTCCGGTCGGCTGGGTTTTTCCGGGGGTGTGACAGCGTCCGTTTCCGCGGACATGGCCCCGGATGTGGCGGTCAAGATCGCCTTGACGGTCGAGGGCACCGAGGGTGTGATCGATTTCCAGCGGCCCCTGGCGCCCCATTGGGGTGGTGCACTCACCCTGCGCCGCACCGGGGAGCCGGACGTCTCGGCGGCAATATCGCCGATCACCACCTACACCTACCAGCTTGCGGCGGTGGTGAGCGCATTTGAGACCGGCGATCCGCTCCCGACCGAAGCTGGCAGCATCCTGATGCGTCAGCAGGAAACGCTCGACCGGCTCTATGCGGCCGCCGGCTTCGGACACCTACGCGCGATGGGACATCAACCAGACGATCAGTCGTAGCAGATCTTGCACCGTCATCCCCGCGTGACATGACCTGCCCCATTGACAGGGGCGCAGGGCTCACGCGCTATCGGTTCCATGACATCTGTTTCCCTGTCCCCTGATCCGGTGCTGCAGGCGCCAACCGCTGCACCGCTCTTGTCGGTGTCCAACCTGGCCATCGATTTCGAGACCCCCGATGGCGTCGTGAATGCCGTCCGCGGGACCAGTTTCGACATCGCGCCCGGAGAATGCCTCGGCATCGTTGGCGAGAGCGGGTCAGGCAAGAGCCAGACGGCCCTGTCGGTCATGGGGCTGCTCGCTGAAAATGGTCGCGCCAGCGGATCGGTTCAATTCCGCGGCGAAGACCTCCTGACAGCCCCGTCCCGTCGGCTACGCGAGATCAACGGGTCAGAGATCTCGATGATCTTCCAGGATCCCCTCACCTCTCTGACGCCCCACATGCCCGTTGGCGCACAGATGCGGGAAGGGTTGGCGCTGCACCTCGGCATCAGGGGAGAGGAGGCCGACAAACGCTGCGTCGATTGGCTGGAGCATGTCCGCATTCCCGAGGCAGCGCGGCGGATGGACCAGTTCCCCCATGAATTGTCAGGCGGGATGCGCCAGCGGGTGATGATCGCCATCGCCATGCTGTGCGGACCGAAGCTGCTGCTTGCCGATGAGCCGACCACCGCCCTCGACGTCACGGTCCAGGCCCAGGTGCTGGACCTGATGGATGAACTGAAACGCGAGACCGGAACGGCCATCGCGCTGATCACCCATGACATGGGCGTGGTGGCCAGGATGTGTGACCGGGTGGTGGTGATGCGCCATGGGGAGATTGTCGAGCGCGGAACGGTTGACGATATCTTCTATGCCCCGACCCACGATTATACCCGGATGCTGCTCGATGCGGTGCCGCGGATGGATAATCCCAACAGGGAAGGACGCAGCGCCCTGGGTCCTGCGCCGGGGCCGGAAATCGATCCCCTGCTCAGGGTCGATGACCTGAAGGTTCAGTTCCCCGTGCAGGTCCCCGGAACGGGCCCCCTGGGTTTTCTGGGCCGCACCAAGCCGCTGAAGGCGGTCGACGGGGTCAGCTTCGACCTGCGGCCCGGGGAAACGCTGGGCATTGTGGGCGAGAGCGGCTGTGGCAAGTCCACCCTGGCGCGGGGCGTGCTGCAGCTTGTGCCGACGGCGGCCGGCGCGGTGTCGTGGCTGGGTACGAATCTTGCCGAAAAGACCCGGAGCGAGCTGCGCAGCCTGCGCGATGACCTGCAGATCGTTTTCCAGGATCCGCTGGCCAGCCTCGACCCGCGGATGACGATTGGTCAGTCGATCGCCGAGCCGCTGACGGTTCACGCGCCGGGCCTCACCGCTGCGGCCCGGGAAGCGAAGGCGAGGGAGTGGCTTCCGCGGGTTGGGCTCGATCCGTCCCTCATAAACCGGTATCCGCATGAGCTGTCCGGTGGCCAGAACCAGCGGGTGGGAATCGCGCGGGCGATGATCCTGGAACCGAAGCTCGTGGTTTGCGACGAGGCGGTATCGGCGCTGGATGTGTCGGTCCAGGCCCAAGTGGTCAATCTGCTGATCGACCTCCAGAAGGGGTTTAACCTGGCGATGCTGTTCATCAGCCATGATCTTTCCGTTGTCCGGGAAATCAGCCATCGAGTGATGGTGCTTTACCTGGGCCGTGTGATGGAACTCGCAAGCCGGGACGTGATCTATGATGACCCGCGCCATCCCTATACCCGGGCCCTGATTGCTGCGGTGCCGACGCCGGACCCGAAACACGAACGCACGCGGACCCGGATCAAGCTGCAAGGTGACCTGCCCAGCCCGCTGGATAGCCGCGCGGCACTTCGGTTCCTCAAATCGAAGCTGATCGACGATCCAGAGGCCGAACAGTATCGCCCGTCCCTCGAGGAGATCACCCCGGGACACTGGGTCGCCGAGCACGATGCGCTGGAGGACGCGCTTCAGGACTGATCCGCCGTTGGAGGACGACCGGCGTCGCGGAGGCGAGGCGCCGGCGCTCGCGATCAGAGGCTGAAGAGGTGGTCGCCGAGGGCGCAGAGCGATGTGGGGCTGTCGAGGTCTGTCCTTCCGGGCAGCTTGTGGAAGACATCGCATCCGCCATGACGGGCCACGCAGTGGATTTGCCGGGCCAGGGCGCCAACCATGCAGCGAATGGTGAAGTCAGGGCCAGGCGCCCAACCATAGGCCTCGAGGAAGGCGGCGAGCAGGCGCTTGTCGGCTTCGAACAGGTCGAGGTGGAGCTTGGCCAGCTCGAAACACCGGTCAGCGATGACGGCGTCGCCCCAGTCGATGACGCCGGACAGCCGCCCGTCCTCGATAAAGACGTGCAGGTCCATGAGATCACCATGGACGAAACGGAGGTCGTCGTCGAAAGCATGCGCCGCAAGAAAGGCGGGCACTTCGGCGCGGAACCGTTCGGGCAGGCTGCTCATGGCGAAGGCGGCGATAATACCGGGCCCGGTGGTGTCCAGGGATTGCGCCACGCCGGCACCGGGTCGCAGGCAGTGGACGGCCCTCAACAGGTGGCCAAGATCGCGGGCGAGGTCCAGCCTCGTTTCCAGTGACGGGGCGGCGCTGCGCCAGTCAGCCCCGGCAATTCGGGAGAGCACAAGGTATGGCCAGTCTGCGCCATCGGGGCCCTGGGCCTTGCCAGTGCCGAGCAGGTGGGGAACGGCCAGGCCTTCCGCGGTCGCCAGCGTATCCATGGCGGCCCGTTCGAACCGGTAGGCGGAAGGCGCGGTTGAGGCGCCGCCAAGAAATTTGACGACCACTGGGCCGACCAGCACGGTGGGATAGGTGCCCCCCACGCCCATGCGGGCGCTGGACGGATCGGCATTGATGCCGTGGTTGATGAGGACCGCACTGGCAAGCACGACCCAGGCGTCACGGGCAGCCCTTGCCATGGCCTAGCGGGCGGACGCGCAGAAGTCCTGGATGCGGGCCATCGCGGTTTCCAGCGCCTGGGTTGATGTTGCGTAGGAAATCCGGAACGCCGGCGAAAGGCCGAACGCGGCGCCGAAAACGACCGCGACGTTGACCTCTTCCAGCATGGCATCCGCCACCGCCGCATCGGTGTCCAGTCGCTTGCCGCCCCTGGAGGTCTTGCCGATGAGGCCGGCACAGGACGGATAGACATAGAAGGCGCCGTCTGGCGTCTCGCAATGGAGGCCATCGGCCCTGTTGAGCGCGGCAACCACCAGGTCGCGCCGCGCCTTGAACACATCGTTCCGTTCGGCGAGGAAGGCCTGGGGGCCGTTGAGGGCTTCCACCGCCGCCCATTGGCTCACCGAACAGGGGTTCGATGTGGATTGGCTCATCACCTTGCGCATCTGGTCGATCAGCGGCTTGGGGCCGGCGGCATAACCAATGCGCCAGCCGGTCATGGCATACGCCTTCGAGACGCCGTTCATCGTCAGGGTCCGCTCGTACAGCGCGGGTTCGACCGCGGCGATGGTGGCAAAATCGAACCCGTCATAGACGAGGTGTTCGTACATGTCGTCGGTGAGAATCCACACTTGCGGATGGCGCAGGAGGACCGCGGCAAGGCCGGCCAGTTCGGCGCGGGTGTAGGCGTTGCCGGTGGGGTTGGAGGGCGAGTTCAGGATCAGCCACTTGGTATTGGGCGTCATCGCGGCCTCGAGGGCGTCGGGCGTGAGTTTGTAGTTTGCGTTGGGCCCGCATGGCACGCTGACGGGCGTCGCCCCGGTGATCCGGACCATTTCGGGGTAGCTGACCCAATAGGGCGCGGGCACGATGACCTCGTCGCCGGGGTTCAGCGTTGCAACAAAGGCGTTGAAGATCACGGGCTTGCCCCCGGGAGACACGTTCACCTGGTTGGGTGCGTAATCGAGACCGTTGTCCCGCTTGAACTTGGCGCAAATGGCTTCCTTCAGTTCGGGAATGCCGTCAGCAGGCGTATACTTTGTCTTGCCTTCCGCGATGGCCTGGACGGCGGCGTCCTTGATGTTCTGTGGCGTGTCGAAATCGGGCTCGCCCGCACCCAGACCGATCACGTCCACGCCCGCCCGCTTCAGCTCGGTTGCCTTCGTGCTGACGGCAATTGTCGCCGAAGGTTGCACCCGGTTCACTGCCTCAGAAAAACTGATCATCGTCCCTCAACCTTCCGCCGCTTCCCGTACCGTTAAGCTGGCTTTGGGATTGGTGCAATTCGCCCGATCGAATTCATCGATCAGCAACTCTGTTTTGATACCAGAAACAGGTTTCAAGCGAATTGGTGCTGGAAGCGTTCAGGGTTCGAAGCATGTCGGTCTATGATCAGGTAATAGCGCAGGTCAATCTGTTCGTCCGCGACGTCGCAGAGGATACGGAGCGATACCTGCAAACCGTCTCGAACGCCGAGAAAGCGCTGGCCGTCTGCGTCTTTGGCCTCGTGCTCATGTATTTCATCATCAATCGTCCGAAGACCTATGAGGATGGCGGCGGCATGCAGCGCCAGTTCCTGTTCGCGCTGACCATCGTGATGCTGTTCGGGTTTGGCCTTGGCTGGATGTATAGCGGCGACATCGAGGTCCTGGTGCGGTCAATCCCGCTCGAACTCTAGGGCGATCTACCCTATCTCAGCGTGATGGACCAGCCGGCCGTCTCCGATTCGCAATCCAAACCACCGACGGTTCGCGGCGTGGCCGTGATCAAGGACAATCTGAAACGGCTACCCGGAAAGCCCGGCGTTTACCGGATGTATGATGCCGTGGGCGACGTGCTGTACGTGGGCAAGGCGAAGAACCTCAAGAACCGGGTGTCGAACTATGCGCGCATGGGCGGGCACACCCAGCGGATTGCGGCGATGATCGCGAACACGGCGAGCATGGAGTTCGTTGTCACCGAAACCGAAACCGAAGCGCTGCTGCTGGAAGCCAACCTGATCAAGCAGCTGAAGCCCCGGTTCAACATCCTGCTGCGCGATGACAAATCCTTCCCCTATATCCTGATACGGCGAGACCACGGGGCGCCCCAGATCCTGAAATACCGGGGCGAAAAGCGAGACCGGGGCGACTATTTTGGCCCCTTTGCCAGCGCCAATGCCGTGATGCGGACGCTGGATACCCTGCAGAAGGCATTCCTCTTGCGCACCTGTGAGGACACGGTGTTTTCCCAGCGAACCAGGCCCTGCATGCTGCACCAGATCAAACGGTGCGCTGCGCCATGCGTCGATCAGATCAGCGAGGAGGACTACCAGGATCTGGCGGACCAGGCCGCAGATTTCCTGCGCGGCAAATCGGCTGCGCTGCAGGATCGGCTGGCGGCAGACATGGACGCTGCCGCTGAAGCGATGGACTTCGAGCGGGCCGCCATGCTGCGCGACCGGATCCGGGCCCTTGCGGTCGTGCGGGCCAGTCAGGATGTGAACCCTGAAGGCATCGAAGAGGCGGACGTATTCGCCCTGCACAAGGAAGGGGGGCAATCCTGTGTGCAGGTGTTCTTTATCCGGGCGGGCCAGAACTGGGGCACGTCCCAGCACTTCCCCCGCCACGAGGACGAGGAAACCGAGGCCGAGATCCTCGCCGCCTTCCTGGTACAGTTCTATGACAAGCGCCCCGCCCCGCGACTGATCCTCGTCAACACCGAACCGGACCAACGCCCCCTGATCGAGGATGCGTTGGGCCTGCGGGCGCCCCACAAGGTGGCGATCAACACGCCCCAGCGCGGCGGCAAGCGTGAACTGGTGGTCCAGGCGGCGCGCAATGCCAGCGAAGCGCTTGCACGAAAGCTCGCGGAAGCGGCCAGCCAGGCGCGGCTGCTCAAGGATCTTGCGAAAGCGCTGGACCTGCCGGCCCCGCCGCGCCGCATTGAAGTCTATGACAACTCCCACATCCAGGGCTCGAATGCCGTGGGGGGCATGGTGGTGGCCGGTCCCGAGGGCTTCGACAAATCGCAATACCGCAAGTTCAACATAAAGGACGCGGAACTGGAGCCCGGCGACGATTACGGCATGATGCGTGAGGTTATGCGCCGGCGGTTCTCGCGGCTGCTAAAGGAAGCCGGTGAGCAGGCCGATCAGCGGTCGGATGCTGGCGATGCGGGGAACGAAAGCGAAGGGCGCGTGCTCGAAAACCTGCCAGCCTATCCAGACCTTGTGCTGATCGATGGCGGGCCCGGCCAGCTCTCATCGGTTCTGGAAAGCCTCAAGGATATAGGCCTCGGCCCGGCGGACCTGACCCTCGTCGCGATTGCCAAGGGCCCCGACCGGAACGCCGGGCGAGAGACATTCTACCGGCCTGGCCGGGCGCCGTTCCAGATGCCGGTGGATAGCCCTGTGCTCTATTATCTCCAGCGCCTGCGCGATGAAGCCCACCGATGGGCGATCGGGGCGCATCGGTCGAAGCGCTCCGCCGACATCAGGAAAAGCCCGCTGGACGAGATCGACGGCATTGGCCCAGCGCGCAAGAAGGCGCTGCTCCACCGCTTCGGTTCCGCCCGCGGCGTTGCCAGGGCAAAGCTGACCGACATTGCCGATGTGGACGGCATCAACCAGGCCCTCGCCGAACGCATCTATGGGCACTTCCACAGTGGCTGAGCAGACGGTGACCCCACTGAAATGTGACTGGACCCCGCGGGGCGCGCCCGCCTAGTGTGCGTCGCCATGACGACACTGCTCCATCCTGTTGAAAAATTTACAGATCCCATCACGACTGCAAAAGGCGAGCACCGGGCCAGCGTCCACTGGCGGGGGCTGAAGACCCTGTGGCTGAACACCGGGACGCTTTGCAACATCCAATGTGCCAACTGTTACATCGAGAGTTCGCCCACCAATGATGCGCTGGTTTACCTGACGCTGGGCGATGTGGTGCCCTTCCTCGATGAGGTCGACGAGATGGCCGCGGGACCGATCGAGATCGGCGTCACCGGGGGGGAACCCTTCCTTGCGCCGGAGATCATCGACATCCAGGAGGCCGCGCTTGCGCGGGGCCATGACCTGCTGATCCTGACAAATGCCATGCGGCCGATGATGCGTCCCCGCGTGCAGGCGGGGCTGAAAGCGCTCCTTGCGCGCCATCCGGGCCGGATGACCGTTCGGGTATCGCTCGACCACCACACCGCCGACCTTCATGACGAGGAGCGCGGCGCGGGCAGCTTTGCCGAAGCGCTGAAGGGGTTGCAGTGGCTTTCCCAGAACCGGTTCCGGCTGGCAATTGCCGGTCGGCAGGACATGGGCGAGGACGATGCCACGGCGCGGGCCGGGTATGGCCGGCTGATCCGGGAGCAACGGCTGAATATCGATCCGTTGGATACAAGGCGCCTGGTGCTGTTCCCGGAAATGATCCCCAATGACGATCCGCCCGAGATTACCACGTCCTGTTGGAGCATCCTGGACAAGGATCCCGCCGACATCATGTGCGCCGACCAGCGCATGGTGATCAAACGCAAGGGAGCGGCCCAGGCTTCGGTGACCGCGTGTACGTTGCTCACCCAGTCTCCGGAATTCGAGCTTGGCGCCACGCTGAAGCAGGCCACCGATGATCCCGTGGCGCTCAACCATCCCTGGTGCGCGAGCTTTTGCGTGCTCGGCGGGGCAAGCTGTTCGGCCTAAAGCATCGGTCTGAGTTGATGATGAGACGGTCACACACGATCTCGAAAGTCTCCCCAGTCAGTGCGCAGACGCTTTGGGCCGATATCATCGACCCCAATGCCCTGGCAGCTTCCATGAAAGGCACGCTCACCTATACGGGTCTGCCCAAGGAACCTGTGTTTGAGGGTCAGCGCATCATCGTTTCGATAAAGCGTTGGGGATGGTTGCCAATGGGGCGCTGGACGATGGATGTTGTCACACGCGACGACGAGCGACGAATTCTGGAAAGCCATGAGTTCGGCAACCTTGTTCGAAGCTGCCGCCACCGCCTTACAGTCGAACCCCACGGCAAAAATGAAGCGCGCTACACAGACCACCTGGACTTGGATGCAGGGGACTTCTCTCCGTTGATTTTCCCGATGTTTGTTTCGAAGTACGAAAAGCGGCACGCGCAACGGCTAACGCGGTTGTCGCAAGAATAGTTGTGGTATGTGCTGACGCTTCCGGCGAGCTTGGGCCGGTCTGATTGCGTAGGGGCCCTCGCTAGTCATCCCGGTCGACCTTGCTACGCAACGCCTTGACTTCGCCACGTTGCTTCTTGGTGGCCAGGCGGCGGCGCACAGAGCCGTGGGTAGGCCGGGTCCTGATGCGGCGCTTGGGTGGTTCCAGGGCCGCCTTGACCAGTTCGACCAGACGATCGCGCGCGGCCTGGCGGTTAAGGCCCTGCTGGCGATGCTGTTTGGCTTCGATCAGGATGGCGCCATCGGCGGTAATACGCGTGCGATAGAGGCGTTTGAACCGGGCTTTCACCGGCTGGGGCAACGATGAGCGATCGACATGCCAGCGGAGCTGGACCGCGGTGGCAACCTTGTTGACGTTCTGTCCACCCGGGCCACTGGCGCGTATGAACGCCTCCTCCAGCTCCCAGGCCGCAATGGTTGCGGTGTCGGAGATTACCAGGTCGCCAAAGACATCATCGGCCATGGGTTAACACCGTGTTCAGACGGAATTCAGGTTGCGAGCATAGGCTCACATACCATTGGGAAGTGTTTCCCTTTGGCCCAAACCGACCGAGGAGGCCAGCCATGACCCTGCCGAACACATCCTTGGGGAAGTTGATGGCGCTGGCCATTGCCGCCATGGCGCTCGCCAGCACCACCGCCCTGGCCCCTCCAGCGGAAGCGCAAAGGGGTGAACGAATCGAACGGGAGAAACGGGCCCAAGGCGGGTATCGGGGCGCTCGGGACCGCGGTGATCGGGGTCGACGCGATGACCGTCGTGAACGGGGCCAGCGCCACGACCAGGGTCACAGGGGCGACCGGGTCTCGCGGCTGGATGGCGGGCGCGACCGAAGCCGGGGCCAGCGGGTGCGTGATGACAGGCATGAACACAGCGGCCGGCGGGGCGATGATGGATACCGGAACAGGGGGCACCGCGACCATGGAAACCGGGGACGCGGCTATCGCAGCGGCTACCATGAAGGCAATCGCGACTCCCGGCGGGATATCCGCCACGGGGGCACCCCCCGCCACCTGAACAACCTGCCGCGCCATATCTATACCGGCCCCCGGCACGTGCGCCGGGACTTCGGGCACGGTTACCACCGGCACTATCGTCGGAACTATCATGCGCCGCGGCACTACAAGCCGTTCTACCGCACACCGCGCTTTATCGACCGGCCGTTCTATAACCGGTTCCCCCACCGGTATTACACGCCGCGCTATCAGATCGGTGGGTTTTACCGCCACTTCCACGGCCGGACGATCATCATCCACGATTACCGCCGGTTCGGGCTCTATGATCCGCCCTTCGGGTACCATTGGGTGCGCGACCGGGACCGCGGAGACGCCATTCTGGCATCGGTCGCCACCGGCGCGATCATCGGTCTCGCAATAGGCATTCTCGCCGACTAAAATTCGCCTGCCCCCGTTGACCGGCGCCTGTCTTGCACCGATGTAATCCGAAGGCTGGGATTACGATCATGCAAGAACGACTATTGAAGCTGCTTCTAATCGGTGGGGGAGGCCTGTTGCTGTCTCCACTGTTGGCGGTGGGCGCCTGGACCATCTTCGGATCGATGTTTGGCAACGTGGCCATCGTCTTCGTGACGGCTGGCTGGTTCTGGCTCATGCGCCATTTCGTGAGCCGCAATCACCCCTTCCCCGTTGCCCTGACCTGGGAAGAGGAACAACGGCGGAAGGTGGCGCAGCGGCAACTCGGCACCGAGATCGGAAAAACCGCCGCGATCGCGCATTCGTCCTGAGTGCGGCCCGCGACGGTCCTTGCGACCGGGCGCCATCCAGAGCGGGGCTTTTGCTGGGCAGCTTTACTCGGCGACCTGTGACGCTGCCTCCGCTGCAGCTGCAGCCTTGAGCGCGTCGGCGTGGTCTTCGGCCGCCTTCAGGAGCCGGGTCAGGTTGCCGCCCCAGATCTTGGTGAGATCTTCCTCGGTGTAGCCTTCGGCCAGCAGGCGTTCGGTGATGAGGGGAAATGCAGCAATATCCCGCATCCCGATAACGCCGCCGCCGCCATCCCAGTCGGCGCCGATGCCCACATGGTCAGTGCCCAACAGTTCGAGCGCGTAAAGCGTTTGCTCCATGAAGTCCTCGAAGTCCGCCATGTCAGCCGGAAACTCCGCATCGATCTGCCGGCGTCTTTCGAGGATCGCCTCATATTCCGCTTCGGTCGCATCGCTGCCAAGCTCGCGGAACGCGGCGAAGACCTCGGCAAGTGCCGTCTGGCGGGCGGGCTCCTGCTGCAAGGCTTTCAGATAGGCGCCTAGCGCATTCATCTGGATGACGCCGCCGCTTTCAGCCAGTTTCTGCAGGCGCGCGTCGTCAAGATTGCGCGGGTGATCATAGAGCGCTCGGGTCCCGGAGTGCGAGAGCACGATCGGGGTCGCTGACAGCTCGACCATGTCGTCAAAGGCCAGGTCGTGGGCGTGGGAGGCATCGATGATCATGCCCAGGCGATTGGCTTCCTTCACCAGTTCCTCACCAATCGGTGAAAGGCCGTCCCACATAGGACCGGCAACATCGGTACCACTGTCGGCAAACTGGTTGTTGCGAAAATGGACCGGCCCCACCATGCGGACGCCGAGGTCGTAAAAGGTTTCCAGGAGGGAAATGTCTTCGCCCAGCGGATAGGAATTCTCGATGCTCTGGTAGACGATGCGCTTGCCCTGGGCATGGATTTTTGCGGCATCTTCGGACCGGGTGGCGATGGCGAAGTGTTCGGGATAAGCAGCCAGCATTCGCTGAATCGCCACGGCGCGGAGCAGCGCGGAGTCGCGAGCGCTGGCGTATCCGGCTTCGGTCAGCGGGCCCTGGGGCGTGTAGATGACCCAATAGCCGCCATCCAGCCCGCCTTCGATCATGCGCGGCAGGTCAACCTGGGAATAGTCGAGGATCGGATCGTGGCGCTCGGTGATATCGAATCCAGGTCGTTCGAGCAGGATGGGCGTGTCGAGGTGGCTATCCATCACAATGAGGCGCTCGTGCAGGGCACGAGCTTCGGACATTGGCGGATCGCTCTCCATCGCTTCGGGAGCGGCACTGGCGGGGTCGGTTGCCTCGATCATCGCCTCGGCTGCCACGTCAGGTGTGATCGCCGGATCGGCAGACAGCGGTGGAAGCTCGCCCTGAACGGCGCAAGCCGACAGGCAGAGCAATGCAGCGGCACTGAAAAACATTCGCATGGTTAGGTCTTTTCCTGACACCAATTTAATCTCGGCCGCCAGTTGAGCGGTTTGTGGCCGGTTGAACAAGCCCCAACCTGAACGGTCGGAAGCGACTGCCCAATCGATGGTCGCCAAAGTGCCGCCATGCCTAGCCTCACGCCATGCCCCCATCGACGCGCAGGATTGTCCCGGTGGTAAACCGCCCCGCGGCGCTGGCAAGATAAAGCGCCGCCCCAACGATCTCTTCGGGCTGGCCTGGTCGTTTCAGGGCATTGTCGGCGCTATGGCGCATCTCTTCTGGCCACGCCTTGGCAATATCGGTCAAGAATGGGCCGGCCGAGATCGTGTTGACCCGTACCGCCGGACCATATTCTTCCGCCATCGAAACCGTCATGGCGTTCAGCGCCGCCTTGGCCGCACTGTAAGGCACCACTTCAGGCAAGGGGACCAGGGCGCCGGTCGAGGAAATATTGATGATCACCCCGCCCTTGCCATCGCTGCGCATGCGATCTGCAATCTGGCTCGCGAGGCGGAACGGGCCCTTGAAATTCAGATTGAGCACGCTGTCGAATAGCTTCTCGCTGACCTCGTGGCTGGGCACGCGGGGACCACTTCCGGCATTGTTCACGAGGATGTCGACCCGCCCAAACCCAGCGTAGGCGGCCTCGATCAACCCATCCATCTCGTCCCATCGGCCGCAATGGGCCGGGTGGGCGAGCGCTTTGCGGCCCATGGCCCGCACCGTTTCGGCGGCCGCTTCGCATGCGTCGCGCTTGCGGCTGGCGATGATGATGTCGGCCCCCTGGGCCGCAAAGGCCTTGACCATTTCGAGGCCCAGGCCGCGGCTTCCCCCGGTTACGAGGGCCGTTTTTCCGGTCAGGTCGAACAGGGGAGAGAGCTCTGGCGCCATTGGGTCCTCCATGGATCTTGCGTCTTTTTCAGGAGCTTATGCCATGGGAAGGCCCGCGTCAGGGGTGCGATACTTGACATGATTGCTTGTCATCGAACATTGACACACCGTGCCGGCACCGTCACGGTCCGCGGCGAAGTAGCAGCAGGAACACCGCGTGTTCGACGAAACGACCATTCCCGAAAGCGAAGAGCAGTTGATCCTCGTCGATGAGGAAGACACCGCGCTGGCGCCGGCTGGAAAACTCGATGCGCACCGGACCGGCGATCTGCACCGGGCCTTCTCGGTCTTTGTCTTCCGGCCCGATGGACAGGTGCTGATCCAGAAACGCGCAGACACCAAGTATCACTCGCCCGGACAGTGGGCGAACACGTGCTGCGGTCATCCCCGCCCCGAGGAAGACACCGTGGCCGCGGGCGAGCGTCGGCTCGGTGAGGAACTCGGACTATCCTGCCGGCTGCAAACCGGCTTCAAGACCCGGTATCGCGCCGAGTTGGGCAATGGTCTGGTGGAGAACGAACTGGTTCACGTTCTTTTCGGCGTGACCGATGCCCCTGTATTTCCCAACCCGGCGGAAGCCTCCGACGTGCGTTCGATCAGTCTTGAGAAACTTTCGGCTGGAATAAGGCAAACACCGGACATCTACGCCATTTGGATCGTGCGATATTTCGAACGCCATGCTACCGAGATTGCAGCGAATCGGGATCGGATGCTCAGCCATGATCCTCGATACAGGCGCGACTGAGTGGGTACTGCGTATCGTTCGCAAATCGCAGCGAATTACTCAGCGACAACCGGCTTGACCCAAAGGAAAAATCGGTTGGATCGCGCCAGAAATGCACTAATGTCCCGCACGGACGCGAGTTCTAGGAGAATTAACGATGACCTTTGCGCAAACATCAACCCGCCTCATGGTTGCAGCATCCGCGTTGGCGCTTGCCGCCTGTGGTGGCGGCTCAGACCCCGCACCCGAGCCAACGCCGCCTGCTGAAACCTCCAGCGTAGCGGACACCGCAGCAGACGTTGCAACGGAAACGGCAGACACTGTGGAAACGGCGGCAGCCGATACTGCGGCAGCGGCTGAGGAGGCTGCGGAAACGACGGGAGACATGGCCGAAGACGCCATGGCTGCGACGGAGGAAACAGCCACTGATGTTGCCGATGCCGTCACCGAAACCGCTGGCGATGCCATGGAAACCGCTGAAGCCGCCGCCGGCGATGCTGCCGAAGCTGCTGAAGAGGCGGTGGAAACCGTCACGGCCGCCGCTGCTGGCGATGTAGACCTCAGCAACTACCGCACGGCCAGCGCAGAAAGCATTGCGGCCTATGAAGCACTAACAGGCGACGCCGCCGCGGGCCGCCGCGTCTTCACCAAATGCATGGCTTGCCATGTGGTTCAGGAAGGCCAGAACCGCGTGGGTCCATCGCTTTACAAGGTGATTGGCCGCGAGTCGGGATCGATCGAAGGCTTCAACTACTCGAACGCAAACAAGGATTCGGGCATCTTCTGGACCGAAGCGACCATGTTCGAATACCTTGAAGCACCACAGGCTTACATTCCCGGAACGATCATGGCCTTCCCCGGCCTGCCGCGTCCGCAGGAGCGGGCCGACGTGATCGCCTACATCATGTCGGAATCCGGGCAGTAGACTGGAAAAGCAACCCGTAAAGCTGGGTTGACGTGAATTCTTGCCAGCCGCCGAGTTGCAACGCTCGGCGGCTGGTGTTGTTTTAGGGCTGCACAAGTTCTGGAGATGCGCTGCGCCATGACCGCGTTCCCTTTTTCAGCGATTGTCGGCCAGGATGAGCTCAAGACGGCGCTCCTTCTCACTGCGGTCGATCCCAGCATTGGCGGCGTGCTGGCGCTCGGCGACAGGGGCACGGGAAAGACCACGGCGATCCGGGCCCTTGCGGGGTTGCTGCCTGTCCAGGCGGTGATCGACGGATGCCCGTTCCGATGCGATCCAGCTGCGCCAATCCCCAACTGCCCGCTTTGCGAGCTCTCGAAACCCAAAGCTCGCCGCGGCATCGATGTACCGGCACCCGTGGTCACCCTGCCGCTTGGGGCAACGGAAGACCGGGTCCTGGGCGCCCTCGATCTTGAGCAGGCGCTGGTCCATGGCGAAATGCGGTTCGAACCGGGATTGCTGGCCCGCGCCCATCGGGGGTTTCTGTATGTGGACGAGGTCAACCTGCTGGATGATTACCTCGTTGATGTACTGCTGGACGTGGCCGCATCCGGCATCAACACTGTGGAGCGTGAGGGCCTGAGCGTAACCCACCCTGCGCGCTTCGTCCTGGTCGGTAGCGGCAACCCCGAGGAAGGCGATCTGCGGCCGCAATTGCTCGATCGGTTTGGACTGTCCGTTGATGTGAGGACGCCGGGCTCGATCAGCGACCGTGTGGAAATCATCAAGCGTCGGGATGCGTTCGACCTCGATCCCACGGGCTTTGCGAAGGCGTGGCAGGGAAAGGACCGTACGATCAGGAAACAGATTGTCGCCGCGCAGCAAAGGGTGGCCGAGGTTGAGCGAGCCGACAGCATTGTCGAGAAAGCGGCCGAGCTGTGTCTTATCCTGGGGTCAGATGGCCTGCGGGGCGAACTCACGCTGATCCGGGCCGCCCGGGCGCTGGCGGCCTATGAGGGCGACACGGCCATCGCAACCGGACACCTGAAGACGGTCGCGCCCTTCGTGCTTGGCCACCGGTTGCGGAAGGACCCCCTGGACGAGACTGATGCTGCGGTTCGGATCGATCGCGCCATCGCCGAGGTTTTCTGACGTCGTGACACCCAGCCAGACCCCAGCGCCCGAGACCAGACCTGATCTCGCCGAAGTCTACGCCCAAGGGCTCGCAGTCTGGGAGCGAGCCGAACTGATCGCCACGCTTTTGGCGATCGACCCCGCGGGACTTGGGGGTGTCAGGCTGAGAGGGACAGCAAGCCGAGCCCGGGACCGATGGCTTGAGGGCTTTGAGGCCCTGCAGGGCTCCGATGTGCCAATGGTGACGTTGCCGGCCCATGTGGCTGAAGACGCGCTGCTCGGCGGGATTTCGCTGGAACGATCATTGACGACCGGTACACTCGTCGCAGAACCGGGACTGCTGGCGCGGGCCGATGGCGGAACACTGGTGATCCGGCTCGCCGAGCAGGTTGATGCCGGCCATACCGCGGCCATAGCCGAAGCGCTGGACACAGGCCAGGTGAGGGTCGAGCGGCAAGGAGCGTCGCGTCAGGACCCCGCGCGGTTTGCAACCATCGTACTCGATAGCCACGCCGAGGATGAAGACGGCCCACCCTTCGCCTTGCTGGACCGGCTTGCATTTTCCGTCCCGCTTGATTCTGTTCCGGCGCGCTGTGCGGCCCCCTTTGATCGCTCATCCGGTGACATCCATGCGGCGCGGGCGCAGCTTGGCACCGTTACGGTTGCCCCCGACGCCGTGGAGGCGCTTGTGCGGGCGGCGGCTCAGATTGGATGTCCGTCCCTTCGGGCCCCGCTTTTCGCACTCCGTGCGGCAAAGGCGCTGGCCGCGCTGGATGGGCGAAGCGCCGTCGATGAAACTGACATGGTCCAGGCTGTCAGTCTCACCCTGGCCCACCGCGGCACGATTGACGATGTCGATCCCCAGCCCGAGCCTGACCCACCTTCAGATCCTGAGACCCCGCCAGATGATCCGCCGAACGAAGATACGTCCTCAACGGACGCAGATACCGGCGCCCTTGAAGAGCAGTTGATCGAAGCGATCCGGAACGCCGCCATGGCTGACGCGCTCGCGACGCTGGCACGCGGCAGGATGCGGCCCAAACAGGCCAAGGCCGGCCGATCAGGGGATAGTGCCCGGAAGCAGAATAATGGCCGGCCGGACCGCCCTGCCCCCCGTGCCCGCCAGCGCAAGGGCCGGGTGGACTTGCTCGCAACGCTGCGCGCTGCGGCCCCCTACCAGCGGATCCGGAGACGCACCGCGAAACGCTCCAAGGGCGGTCTGCACCTGCGCTCTGATGATCTTCAGGTGAAGACCTATCGCCACCGATTGGAAACGGCGGTGATCTTCGTGGTCGATGCCTCGGGATCATCGGCGCTGAACCGCATGGCCGAAGCGAAGGGCGCGATCGAGCATCTATTGTCCGATTGCTACAGCCGGCGCGATCACGTGGCCCTCGTCGCCGTGCGGGGCGAGGAGGCTGACGTCCTGCTAGCGCCCACGCGCGCGCTCACACGGGTTCGCCGCGCCCTGTCGGCGCTGCCTTCGGGGGGAACGACGCCGCTTGCATCCGGGGTCAGGCGCGGCGGCGAGCTTGCCGTGCGAGAAGCGCGCGGTGGACGGAGCCCACTGCTTGTCATCCTGTCCGATGGCCGGGGAAATGTTGCGCTTGACGGTTCGACCGACCGACTGGCTGCCGAAGCCGACCTCGCCACCGCGGCCCGCCAGGTCGCGCTGGACGGTGTGCCCGCCATGGTGTTCGACACCGCCCGTCGCCCCGGCGGTCATGCCAAGCGGCTGGCCGATGCCCTGCGGGCGGATTACCGCCACCTGCCGGTCGCCCGCGGCGAAACCGTCTCCAGGGCGGTACGCGAGCGGATTGGCCGACGGTAGCGACGGGGATGGCGCCGCTTCCCTCTCCGCCCCGCGCCCGCATCGGCGCACCTGACTTCAACCAGCATGGCGAGGACTGGCCCCATCGTGACGCCAGCGAGTTCCACCGGGTGGGCCAGGCCATATGGCACATCCAGCGCATGGGCCCGACGACCCACGCCGACGACACCCCGCCTCCCATTGCGCTGCTGTTGCACGGAACGGGCGCCTCGACCCACTCCCTGATGGACGTGATGCCCCTGGTGGCACGCACCCATGACACGATAGCGATCGATTTGCCGGGCCATGGGTTTACCCAGACACCGGCCAGTTTCCAGCCGAACCAGGTTGCCGTTGCAAAGGCGATCAAGGCCCTGCTGCAACAACTGGGCGTCCAACCGTCCCTGATTGTCGGGCATTCAGCAGGTGCTGCGGTGATGTTGGCACTTGCCGATGATGGCCTGGCATCGAGCACGGCCCTTGTCAGCCTGAACGGCGCACTCACCCCGTTTCCCGGCATCGCGAAAGTCCTGTTTCCCGCAACAGCGCAGCTGCTGACGTTGGGGGGGATCACGGCAAACCTGCTGGCGGGAAGTGCACGAAACCGGTTGCGCGTGGAGCGACTGCTCGAACAGACGGGTGGCTCGCCCGACGCCCACTATATCGACCGGTATTGGACGCTCCTGCAGTGCTCTGCGCACGTGTCTGGCGCCCTGCGCCTCATGGCAAACTGGGACCTCAGCCGAATGGAGGCCATTGTGTCTCGCCTTGAGAACCCGATGTTGTTTCTTGCCGGCAGCCAGGACCAGGCCGTCAACCCCGATGACGCCGCCCGCCTCGCGACGCTTGCTCCAAAGGCAACAGCGCTGCGGTTGGACCGGTTGGGCCACCTGGCCCATGAGCAGGATGCGCCGCGCGTGTGGGGTGGGGTGTCTGACTGGCTTGGCGCCGTCAGCCAGTAGGCCGGTCGAACGGGCGGCTGGGAGCTGGGGGCTGGACGGCATGCCCAGCCGTCGGGGCTTACAGCAGGAGACCATCGTCTGGTTGTGCGGCAGAAGGGTCCAGGCCGAAGAGCGGCTGGGTTATCGGCAGGTCGAGCGCGCCGACCACGTCCTCCCGCGACGCGCCCTCGAAAACAACGGTGACATCACCGGCGCTGAAAATGACATTGGCACCCGCTGCCGAGACGCTGCTGGCGGCATCTTCGAGGCTGGTGAACTCGAAACCGGTCAGGAAAACGACATCGCCGGCCTGAAAATCGCGCACCACGTCATTGCCGGGATCGGCAGCATCAAAGACGAAGGTGTCGATGCCGTCGCCGCCAATCAAAAGGTCATCTCCCAACCCACCATCGAGCCGGTCGTTACCGGAATCGCCCAACAGGATATCATCGTCCTGGCCACCGAACAGCCGGTCATCGCCCGCCCCCCCACGCACCAGGTCATTTCCAAGGCCCCCGCCGAGCGTGTCGTCTCCGCCATGGCCGTTGATGGTGTCGTCACCCTCGGCGCCGCGAACGGCGTCATTGCCTTCACCGGCCAGCAGAACATCGTCTCCGCCATCGCCGAACAGGTCGTCGGTTCCCACGCCGCCCATGAGGAGATCGTCACCCAGACCGCCGTTCAAGGTGTCATCTCCTGCACTGCCCAAAACGGTGTCATCCCCGAGCCCGCCAAGAACGGTGTCATCGCCTTCGCCAGACCTGACCGTGTCGCGTCCTTCCCCGGCCTCGATCGTATCGTTTCCGGCGCGCCCTTCGATACAGTCGTCGCCGAGCGTGCCCACAAGGCGATCATTGCCGGTCGTGCCGACAATGCAGCCGTCATCGGCAGGCGGACCAACCGGCGGCGGATCACTGGGCGTATCGACGGGCGAGAAGGTCAGCGTATCCAGGCGCGCCAGATCCTGAGGCACGCCTTGCTCGGAGACGACATTCGATGAGCCGCGCACGGTGACGACATCGCCGCTGGCGAGCGTGATCTGCCCGGCAGCCGCTTCAGCGCGAATTCCGAGGCGGGCATCGCTGACGTCGGCGTCGAAGGCAAAGACGTCCACACCATTTACCATCACGACGAAGGAAGACTGGCCATCGCTTTCAGCGAAGTAACCAATCTTGAGCGTGTAGGTGCCTGGTGGCCCCGAGAACACCCCCGACGCTGTGCCGACATCATAGGTCCGGATCACCTGTCCACCGGAGGCGGCGCCCGGACGGCTTTCAACCGCATATCCGTCGAGGATGAGCGTTTCAGCTTCGTTGTTTCCAACGCGCAAGGGCGCATCGATCATCGCACTTCTTTGCGCCGCTGAGCGGTCTGCGCTTGTTCTCTCAAGGTTCATCGGGTCTCTCGCAACGGCATTTGAATATGGTCCGCGCACCATCACCCATGAACTGTCATCGAAGCCGAAGCTTCAAATTATCAATCGAATCAAGTGTTAGCACACCCAGAGAGTGTGACCCAACCAGCCGGCCTCAGTTGGGCCAGATGATGTGGTTATCGGGCCTGCATGGCCGGTCGATGATCGTCTGGTCGATGCAGATCGGGTTTTCCGATTGATGCGGATAAAGCGGCGTACGGGCATCGGCCCAGTGCGACCTGATGAGGGCCTCAAGCTCCGCCAGCTTCGCCGGTTCCTCATCGGCAAGGTTTACCTGCTCTTGCGGGTCGTCGGCAAGGTTGAACAACCAGCGCCGGTCCTGGCGTTCGTTCAGATGCAGTTTCCAGTCGCCTGCCCTGACCACCTTGTAGAAGCCGCTTGACCAGAAGATGGCATCATTCTCCCTCTGCACGGTCTGCGCTTGTCCCATCGCCACCGGCAGGATGTTGCGACCATCGATGACAAGGTCATCGGGTAGGGTGACGCCAGCTGCGGCGGCCAGTGTCGGCATCACGTCGATATGGGCGACAGGTTCGTCTATCACGGTGCCAGGCGCGATCTTGCCGGGCCACTTCATGAATGTCGGCACACGGATACCGCCCTCGAAAAGCGTGATTTTCCAACCCCTGTAAGGCTCATTGACATCGGGCAAGCCAAGGTAACCGGCTGCGCCATTGTCGGAACTGAACACAATGATGGTGTTGTCCGCCAGGCCTTCCGCTTCGAGTTTGTCCATCACCCGTCCGACCGAGCGGTCCACAGCCCGGATCATGGCGGCATAGACCCGCAGGCGATGCGGCTCGATATCACCAACC
The DNA here is from genome assembly GCA_038522375.1 of Pseudomonadota bacterium. GTDB lineage: Bacteria > Pseudomonadota > Alphaproteobacteria > Caulobacterales > Hyphomonadaceae > UBA5336. The sequence goes on along the minus strand of JBCBKE010000022.1, from coordinate 18,728 downwards.
GCTTCATAGTCCTCGCGCGTGGCCTGGAGGGGCGTGTGCGGTCCCCAATGGGCGAGATAGAGGAAGAAGGGATTGTTGCGGTTCGCCTCGATGGCCTTGAGGGCCTCATCTGTCCAGTAGTCCGTGAGGTAGCCACCGGGCTCGAAGCGGTCGGGAACGTAGGGCTCCCCGGCGCGGTTGAACTCGGCAGCATACTGCAGGATGCCCCAGAGGAAGCGGTCTATCGGATCAAAGTCGAGCTTCGCATTGACCACATCGGGATCGTTCTCGGGGAGATACAGACCGCTGGACATCAACAGACTCTCGTCAAAGCCCTGTGCGACGGGACGGAAATGTTCTGTCCGGCCGAGATGCCACTTTCCGATGTGGATGTTGCGGTAGCCTTTCGTCTTGAGGGCCTCGGCAATCGTGAACTCTTCGGGTGGCAGGCCCATATCCTCGAACTCGACCACCGCTTCGGGTGCATCGAGATTGACTGTCGCCCGTGGGAGACCGGACCCCTCCTGTCTGCCCTCCATGAACATGCCAACGATCTGCATCATGCCTGGCGGGGTCGGAGTGAATTCAAAGCCGGTCCGGCTGGGGTAGCGCCCCGTCATCAGCATCGCTCGCGACGGTGCACAGGTTCCGGTTCCAGAATAACCGTTTGTGAAGATCGCCCCCCCAGCAGCCAGTCGATCAATATTGGGGGTTGGCACCGCGCCGCCAGCGACACCGCCGCCATAGGTTGACACGTCATTCATGCCGAGATCATCGGCCAGGATAAAGACGATATTGGGCGGGCGTTCAGGACCATCTGCTGGCGCCGCCGACCCTTGTGTCCACTCGATCGGGCGGTTCTCGGCAACCTCCATATGGGCAGCCCGCTGCACCATATGGAAAATGATTGCCTTCCGGTTCAGGAAGGCGACAACACCGGCGCCAATTATCAGGATCACCAGACCGATCAGTATGCGCTTCCACATTACATCTTCCTCCCTGGCCATGCCGGCTTCTCTGTCCTGGCACGACGCTTACTTCGTGAATTAATCTGGTCCATCAGGACGGCTGTCCCCGCACAAGTCAATTCCCAACGTTGTCTGGATCGCTCAGGGACTGGGCGCAATCAATAGCCTGCTATGGGTGCGCGTGCCGTACAGGGCGTCCGTCGCGAGGATGATGGCTGCCTGCGTCCAACCCGGTGTTTCCCTTGGCCAGACCGTCTCTTCGGCATACTGCCACCCCATCCAGTAGACCCCGTCATCGTCACGATAGGATGAAACGGACTCCAGCAGCGCAGCGGCATCGGTGCGCTGGTCGACCGAAAGAAGCGCCATCGCCAGTTCACAGGTTTCCGCCACTGTGACCCAGGGTTCGTCGCTCACGCATCGGCATCCCCGTTGAGGGTCCACGAAGGTTTTCCATCTCGACCGGAGGCGTGCCCGTCCCGCCGCCGGGCTCAAGGCGCCCGACAAGACGGGATAGTACCAGTCCATCGCGAACCGTTCACCGCGCCTCGACTTGTCGAAGCCTTCGGGCGTATTGCGGAGCGCGGCGATGAGTGCCTTGCGGGCCGGAGCCCAGTGCGGGACCGCTTCCCCGAGCCGTGTCGCGAGCGAAATCGCGCATTCCAGGCTCTTGGCAATCGATGCATTCCCGGCGAGCAGCGCATCATCGTCGGCAGTGCCGACCGCTTCGAACGCCCAGCTGATCGTGCCATCGGATCGCTGGAGCGAGCATACGAAATCGATGGCCATCCTCACCATTGGCCACCAGCGCCGCACACGGTCTTCGTCGCCCGTTGCCAGCAGGTAGTGGAGGACGCCGACCGCCGGATAGGCGCAGAAATTGGAATCGAGGAACGCCGGCGCCGGCTCCCGGCTAATATAGTCCCGGTCCACAGTGGGCAGCGAATTGCCGTATTCGCCCAACCAGGCCCCATCGTCGCGTTGGGTTTCCAATAGATGGTCGAACGCCCGCTGCGCGCCGTCCAGGGCCCCCATGGCGGTCAGGGCCATGGCGCATTCGGTGTGGTTCCAGGGATCCCAGGCGCCATCCTCGAACCAGGCGATGCGTCCACTGGGGTGTTGGATCTCGAGAATGCGAGACGCCGGTGCGACGAGATCGACCAGATGGGACGAGCGGTGGAAGAACAGGTCGTCCATCAGCGCCCGGCCGCGCCGTTGAAATACAGGACCAGGCTCTTGCCCATCACCGGTGACAGGACGGCATCCAGCCCCTTGGTCAGCCATGGCTTCTTCATGAGGTCCCAGACCAGGAAACGGTGATAGGCCTTCACCAGCGGATGGTCATCGCGTCGGGACCAGAAAGCGCATTTGAGCCACCAGTAGGGCGCGTGGAGGCCGTGGGCATGGTGGCGGCGGAACAGGCGAAAACCATGCCGTTCAACGCCGTAGCGCAGGTCGACCTCGTCGAAGATACGGATGTGTCCGCCTGGCTGGAAGGGATAGCCATCGGGCGGGGGTGCAAGACGCCAGCACAGGCGCTCGGGCCAGGCATGGGGCACGGTGATGCAAAGGCGTCCATCGGGCTTGAGAACCCTGCGGATCTCGGCCAGCGCGGCATTGACGTCGGGAAGGTGTTCGAGCACCTCCGAGCAGATCAGCGCGTCGAAGGATGCGTCCGGAAACGGAAGCCCGGTCGCATCACCGCGCATGAACTGTGTCATGTGAAAATCGCCGTCGCGGCGGGGCGGCAAGGTTGCCAACCCATCGCGGGCTTTCTGGAGTGACGCCTCGTCCAGGTCCACACCGATTGCATCGATCCCGCCCAACATGTGCAAGCCATGGATGTGACGACCCTCACCGCAACCGAGATCCAGCACGCGGTCGCCTGGCGTTAACGACAAGTGATTGAGCCGTGCGGTCAGCATCGCTCGGCAATCGCCTGTTCGAACAGGGCAACATATTTCGGCGCAATGGCGGCCCAGTCGAACGTGTTGCGGGCCCGCTCCAGGCAGGCCGCTGCCACCGCGGTCTGGCGCGCCGGATCGTTGAGCAGGGCCGCAATCGCATTTGCCAGCGCCTCAGGGTCACCTTTCGGAACCACGACGCCCGCATCGCCTGCGACTTCGGGCAAGGCCCCGCCATCGGTCACAATGACGGGCGTGCCACAACTCATCGCCTCCGCCGCAGGCAAACCGAACCCCTCATAGAGGGATGGTGTGATGGCGATCGTCGCCCGATTGAACTCCCGGGCAAGGTCCTCTCGGCTGAGCCCGCTCTTGAACACCACCCGGCCCCGCAGGTTCAGCGCCTCCATCAGCCGGCTGGCGATGCCGTCCCTGAGCTTGCCGATGACGACCAGTTCAAGGCCGGGGTCCGATTGGATGAGGCGGTGATAGGCTTGCAGCAGAATGGGCAAGCCCTTTAGCGGGGTGTCCGCGCTCGCCGTCGATATTAGCCTGCGCGGCAAGCGGCTCACATCCGGCATTGGCCTGAACGCCGACTGGTCCACACCCAGCGGGATCGGATGCAACCGGTTGGGATCGACGCCAAAGGCGTCGACGATATCGGCCTTCGCGCTGAGGGATGGACAGGTCAGCACGCGCAGGCGCCGTGCAACCCGCACTTGCATTCGGTGAAAGGCATACCAGCGGCGGACCAGCCATCGGTGAAGCGAATCCGGTGCAGCGTCCAACGCCAATTGCCGGTCACGGGTGATCGGGTGGTGGATCATCGTCACGATGGGGATGCCCAGTCTGTCCTGCAGCCTGAGGACACCACTGGCCAGCGTCTGGTTATCGACAATGACGTCGTAATCGCCACGCCGCCGCTTCAGGTAGTCGAAGGCGCGCTGGCCGAAGGTGTAAGGCTCCACAAACTTGCCAGAGAGGTGACCCAGATACTCGTATGTGTCGGTCGGGCTGGCGAGGTGTCTCGGGCGAAGCGCATAATGACCATTGTGGGGCTGTGCGTAGAGATCAAGAGATGGCAGCTTGATCAGCCCCACCTGCGGATCGAGGCTCGGATAGGGCGGTCCCGAAATCACGTCCACTTTCACGCCGACCCGGGCGAGTGCGCGTGTCAGGTAATCGACATAAACGCCCTGCCCGCCGACATTCGGATCTGACCGGTAGGACAGTACCGCGACACGCAATGACGGACGAGGCGAAGAGATCGGCCTGACCGGGTGTTCGAGTACGTCCGTCAAAGAAGGTCCCTTGGTCGGCTTGCGTGATCTCGAACGGCGGCTTCGAGACGTGTGTTGTTACGCGTGGAATTTTGTCACGACAGGCATGTGACAAAACGGTTAGAGCGGTGTTCTTTTGACAGACCTTGTGACAACATCAACCCGGCAGGTCGAATTCTCCCTGAAAAGGTAGCTCAGTGCGGCATTCGTTTTCGATTGAGCCTGTACCGGCCTGGCCAGAAACCACAGGGGCGATGGAGTCCAGGTCTTGAAGCATCAAAGCGGAGAATCAGTCGAGGCATTGTCCGGCGCCCGCGCGGTCGATGGGCGCAAAGCCCGGTCCGAACGGAGTCGCCAGCAGATTATCAAGGCCCTGTTCAAGCTGGTGAGTGCCGGCGAGGTGAGCCCAAGTGCTGCACGGGTCGCGGAGAACGCGAATGTCAGCCTTCGAACCGTGTTCCGGCATTTCGAGGAGATCGACAGCCTCTATCGGGAAATGGTGAACCAGTGCGAAGCGCGCTTCCTGCCAACATTCATGCGCCCCTTCACGGCGACCGACTGGAAGGGACGGCTGCTGGAGTTGCGCGACCGCCGCATGCAGTTCTTTGAAGATGTGCTCTTTCTCAGGATCTGCACGGAGGCGCGGCGCCACCAGTCCGATGTCCTGATGGACGACTACAGGCGGTTCTTTCGCATTGAACGCGCGCGATTGGGATCACTGCTCCCCGAGTCCGTGCAGGAAGATACGAATCTCATGGCTGCGTTCGATGTGGCCTTGTGTTTTGAAACCTACCGCAGGCTCCGCCAGGAGACGGGCCTCTCCCCGGAGAAAACGCGAGCAGCCGTGGCAAACCTGCTCGACATGATCCTCGCCCAGGTGGATGCATGAACAGGCTCGCGATCCTTCCCATCGCCATCTGCCTGGCCGCTTGCAGCGGGGCTGCGGCACCTTCCAATCCCCCGCCATCGCGCTGCGCGCTCGATGCCAGCGCATACGGGGCGTTTGTCGAGGTTCCCGACGGCCGCTTCATAAAGGGACGCGCACCGGTCTATCCGGAAGAACCGCCGACGATCACGGTGCATGTCGATGGGTTCGAAATCCAGGCACATGAGGTCACCAACCGGCAATTCTCGGCGTTTGTGGATGACACCGGATACGTGACCGATGCCGAACGCAGCGTCGAAGACGGCAGGCCCGGCGCCGGGTCGGCCGTTTTCACCCATCCCGGCGCCAGTGCGAATCTGGCGAACCCCTGGGCACTGGTGTCTGGCGCGACCTGGCGAACACCGTCCGGACCAGGAAGCGACATCGCCGGACGCGAGGCCTATCCGGTCGTGCACGTATCCCAGGCCGATGCGCGCGCCTATGCCGAATGGGCAGGGGGCCGCTTGCCATCGGAAATCGAGTGGGAATACGCAGCAAGTCTCGGCCTTACCGATCCTGCAAACCAGGCCTCTGGCGCCTATGACGCGGCGGGCCGTCCACTGGCCAACACCTGGCAAGGCGTCTTTCCTGTCGCTGATACCCGGGATGACGGTTTTGGTGGCTTGGCACCGGCCGGTTGTTTCCCACCCTCGGCAATCGGTTTGCACGACATGATCGGCAATGTCTGGGAATGGACCGACACGCCCTACGCACCCCGCCAGCATACGATCAAGGGCGGGTCCTACCTCTGCGCTGACAATTTCTGCAGGCGCTACCGGCCGGCTGCCCGCCAGCCCCAGGATAGTGATTTCTCCTCCAGCCATATCGGCTTCCGGATTGTTCGTGATTGAGCAAAAGGGCACAGGCGAGCCGCGACGAAGGGCTGGCGCTGCCCATGCGGGGTGACCGAACCCAGGCTGGTCTCCGATGCGGTTGACCGGTCGCTCGTAAAATATGACAGTATGACTGACAACAGATCATTGGGGCCATCGACGCCGGGACCACGAAACGGCGTCACGAAGACCCGATTGGTCAAATACGCGGTTGATGAAGCGACAACAGCACGGATCGGGGCCCCGAGGGCCAATGGTCCGGCGTCTGACCGCCAGGGTATCCGGACTTGTGGTCACCCGCAGGGTCCAATAATAATTAATGCCATTAACTTGGTCTTGGGAACGCAAAACCGGTAGGGTGGGATAACGGGCGGGTCGACAGCTTCAAAAACGCCTGCCGTATCGCAAGACAACATCAAGGGAGCCAAAGATGACCACCGCACTCCTCGACAAGGACGCCATCAAGCGAAAGTATGCCGAGGAACGCGCGAAAAGACTTCGCACTGACGGGAATGCCCAATACCAGAGACTTGAGGGCAATTTCGAAGAGATGGCGGTTGATCCCCATACGCCGATGCAGGCGCGGACACCGGTTCGCGACCATGTCTCCTTTGCGTTTATCGGCGCTGGCTTTTCCGGATTGGTTGTGGGTGCCCGCCTGAAGGAAGCGGGCATCGACGACTACCGCCTGATCGAGAAAGGCGGCAATGTCGGAGGCACATGGTATTGGAACCGCTATCCCGGCGCCCAGTGCGATACCGCAGCGATGATTTACCTGCCGCTTCTTGAAGAGACCGGCCGCATGCCAAGCGAGAAGTACGTGCACGGACCTGAGATCCGCGCGCATTGCGAAGCGATTGCCAATCAGTACAGCCTCTATGAGAACGCATTGTTCCATACCGAGGTCAGTGAAATCGCATGGCAGGAGGACGCCAGTGTCTGGCGGATCACGACCAATCGGGGTGATGACTTTACAGCAAAATACGTGGGAATCGGGACAGGCCCGCTCCACGTGGCGAAATTGCCCGGGATCGAAGGTGTGAAGGATTTCAAAGGCAAGTCATTCCACACCAGCCGCTGGGACTATGCGTATACCGGCGGGAATGCTGAGGGTGCACCGCTGGACAAACTGCACGACAAGCGGGTTGCCATTATCGGAACTGGCGCAACCGCAGTGCAATGCGTACCCCATCTGGCCCGGTCTGCGGGGGAGTTGTTCGTCTTCCAACGCACCCCCTCCTCCGTCGACGAACGCAACAACCACAAGATCGATCCAGACTGGTTCGCGGCCACGGCAACGCCGGGCTGGCAACAGAGATGGCTTGACAATTTCGTCGAAAACCAGAGCCGCGGCATTCCAACCGAAGACTATATCGACGATGGTTGGACCGAGATTTCACGCCGCATTCGCGAAAAACTGTTCACCCTCCCGCCGCAAAAATGGACTCCGGAAACAATGATGGCAGCCTTCGAGGATGCCGATCTCGAAAAGATGGAACAAATCCGGGCGCGCGTTGACCAGGTGGTTCAGGACAGGCAGGTCGCGGAAGGCCTGAAGGCCTGGTATAACCAACTCTGCAAGCGCCCCTGTTTCCACGACGACTACCTCGCCGCGTTCAACAACCCGAACGCACACCTGATCGATACCGACGGGAAGGGCGTGGAGCGGGTGACCGAGACCGGCGTCGTCGTCAATGGCAAGCACCACGAGGTCGATTGCATCATCTACGCCTCAGGATTCGAGGTCGGATCCGACTACACATCCCGGGCAGGGTTCGATCTGACGGGCAGGGACGGTAAACGCCTGTCGGCGCATTGGGCAAACGGGATGCGGACCTTGCATGGTCTTCATGTTCACGGCTTTCCGAACGCTTTCATTGTGCAGCCAAGCCAGGCGGCGAACATGATCTCGAATGTTCCGCACAACATACTCGACCATGCGAAAACCATTGCCCAGATCGTCTCCCATGCCGAAGCCGCAGGCATTTCGGAGATCGAGCCCACCCGAGAGGCCGAGCAGGCTTGGATAGACCTTATCCTCACCGGAGAGGGCACGATGCTGGGATCAACCGAATGCACGCCAGGCTACTACAATAATGAGGGCCAGGGCTGGAGCCAGGAATTCCGGCAGGCGCAAGGCCATCCGGGGGGGCCGAAGGGGTTCTTCGACCATATCGAGACGTGGCGCCAGGCCGGCACGTTCGAGGGCTTGCGCCTCACCGCCTGAGACCTGCGAACACCGCCAATCTCAGTGAACACCAATAGGGACATCATCCATGGCTGACTTCGTCGTATACGGCTCGCCCGCGTCGCCTTTCGTGCGCAAGGTCGAGGTCGTGCTGACCCATGCAGGCGCCGCATATGACTTCGAGTCGGTGAATATCATGGCCATGCCGGACTGGTTTGTCGACATAAGCCCCGCAAGGCGCATCCCCGTCCTGCGCGACAAGACGATAGGTGAGACGGGCGCCGACGGTACCATCGCGGACTCTTCAGCCATCTGCCTGTTCCTGGAAAGACGTCTCGACATCGGGATGTATGGGGACAGCGCGTTTGAGGCTGGCCGCGCGGCCTGGATCGAAGAGTATGCCGATACCGTGATGGCCTTACCGATCGGGATGCATTTTTTCCGCCCAATCATCTTTCCGCTGTTCACTGGCAAGCCTTCGGATCTCGAAACGGCCCGGAAAACCTGGCGCGAGAGCTTCCCTCCCCTGTTTGACTATCTCGAAGGCCAGTTGGATGGGGGCGACTATTTCGTGGGCGGAAAATTTTCCGTCGCTGATGTCGCCGTCGGCTGCCAGATGACGCAGGTCGACCTTGTTGCGGGCTTACCCGACCCCGGGAAGTGGCCGTCACTCGTCAAGCATACCGAAGCGATGAAGGCCCGGCCGGGGTTTAGGGAAAACCTCGAAACCTGCGCAGGGATGTTCAGCGCGATCCTGCCCGAGAAAGTGGACTTGAACTGACGCCGCCCCGAACGGCAATCACTCCTGCGGCCTGATCGGCTCGCTCCTGGCGGAAGCGTTGGGTACAGCCCACCGCCCTCAGGGAAGGCGATGTAGTGAAAGTTCGGAGCAAACGGAATCGGTCGCGAACGGATACTTGCTCAAAAACAGGGCCGCAAAGCGTTGGCCTGGCATGAAACGAAAGACCGACGCTCTACAGCCAGACCTCAAGATTGTTCGTGCGCCCAATCTCCCGGGTCAGCGTTGCATTCAGGACAGGCGCCATGTTGCTCGCCGCCAGTATGGTATCCATGGCATTTCGGTCGTCATCACCAAGGGCGGCATATTCATCCTGCACGCGCTTGAGGAGGTAGAACCGATAAGGCTGTGCAATCGCGGTGATCTCCTTTCCACGGATTTCAAACACGGCGTCTCCGGCGCCGCGGGGGCAGGTTGAGCCAGGAACGACGTCCTTTTCCGCCAACCATCTGTTGATCGCGTCTGCGGCAGCCAGCGTTTCGGGCACGAAATCCTCGGCCATTGCGGCCATCACATTGATGAGCGTCTCGGGGATCTCATCCTGCGGCAACCAGGTCTCGTCCTGGTTTTCGTACTCCAGGAGGTCAGCCGCTTCACGGTTCATCCGCTCGACCCAGCGGTGAACGCGCACGCCATGGTCTGTCATCACCTGCACAGCCTTGGGGTCTCGGCCCAGGTGCGCAAAAAGCGGTGCGATCATGCCGAAATCGCCGATGCAGGGGCGATTGCCCAGCAGATAGCCATGCGCTGAGAAATGGGCGTCAAGCGCGACGAGTTGATCGCGATACAGCGCTTCGACGACCGGCACGGTCCCTGGCGTCACACCGAAGGAAAACGCCGCCTTGCGCATCTTTCCCATTACCTTTTCAGCCAGCCCCTCACGCCCCTCGCCTGTCCCGACGACGATATCGAAATGGTACTTCAGGAAGGCGACGTTTTCCTGGTCGAAGTTCCATCGATAATGCATCGCCGGGCGGAGCAGCCCTTCCGCGCCGATGACGTCAAACAGGCGGCTGATCAGCCGCTGCTTGGGGGTCGGTGGTGAAAAGCCATTACCCGTCTCTGCCTCGAAATGATCGATGATGGCCGCACCATCGCGGACGACATCCCCATTCTCGAACGCGATCGTCGGCAAGCTGTTGCGCCCGCCAGCTTTCGGTTTGACCACGCGATGAAAACGCTCGGAATTCGGCGCAAGCTCGCGATACCGAATGCCCGCCTTGATCAGGTAGCTACGAGCCCTTCCGGCATAGAGAGAGTGGGGAACAGCGTACAGGGTTACAGTTTGCATGGGGTCAACCTACCGATCCTTGTGAAAATCTGTCAGCGCGGCCTCGGCCGCGTCCGGTGCCGCCCGCTACTGCCGGCAACCACAGCTTGCGACATCGACCTAGCGACAATGACCAAGGCGGACCGTACCCGACATCGCGCCGACGATCACCTGTGAACAGGGCAAGTCCTGCGATGGATGCCCATCGGGCAAGTCACGTTTCAGGCCCAATTGAGCCCTGCGCCAGTCATGCAGGTTTAGCCGATGACGGCGGAAACACGCGCGATGACTGCCAAATCAAGCCGCACCACACTGTGACCCATATCGCGTAGATGAGAATATCCCCTGGTGGATTCTTGGCGACGACGAGAAAGGCGCTCCGCGCAATCAGCCAGCAGATCCAGAAAGCGAGCAAACGCACCGGGCGCCGCAAGCCCAGGAAGAGGGCCAATGTGGCGGTTACTGCCAGCGCCATCAATTGGGCGAGCGGGACCGTGAAGACCCAAAAGAGATTGCCGGTCAAATCCAGGCTCGGCGGCATCTGGGGCACGAGGACGAAGACAAACATGACGTCTTCGAGAATGCCTGTGATCAGGCCCAGCAGCACAATGCCTGTCCAACCAAGAACAAGCCCGATCCACCCAACGACACTTCGATTGCTGCCCATCTGCGGCCCCTCGGACGTTGCGGCGCTTATTCGCCTTCTAACACCGCGCGGACATCGGCGAGGACGGTCGCCCAGTCGGCGCGTGACCGATACCCCTCTTCGGCATACTTCGCGAGAATCTCCCCGTCGGGCGCGATCAACACAATGCCGGGATAGGGAATACCATAGGCAAAGGAGCCCTCTTCATACTCGACGTTCCGAATCCCCCAGGCGTCCACATGTTGCCCATCCACATCGCGGAGCAACGGGAAGGGGATGTCCCATTCCTGATGGAAATCCAGGATGACCTCCGGGTCATCATAGACCATGCCAGCAACGCCGACGCCGAGGTCTTCGAACTGGTCTTGAATGTCACTCAGTTTCACGAACTGACGTTGACAGAATGGTCACCAATCAACGGAACGGTTGAAGACGAGTAACACGCCCGACGGCCCGGCCAGCGTTTCGAGTGTTTGGGCATCGCCGTCCTGGTCGTTTGCCGCCAGCAGCGGGGCTTTGGTCCCGATATCGGGGCCCCAACTCGCGACATACTCGGCTTCAGGACCTTGTCCGCATCCGACCAGGGCCAGGGGGGCCAGCGTCGCGAGCACCCCGGCAGCGAGCCAGTTCCGGAGGGTCCGCAACCGGTCGGGTCGATGTGCTATCTGTCCCACGGCGCACTCCTCATGAGGAATTCAACTTAAGATATCACATTAATTCGGTAGCAAAGTCCCGTCCGATTGTCATCCCGGAAAAGTCGTCGATCGTCCGGCCACGCGATCACCAGGGGCGATCAAACCGGCTGTCAGGCTTTCAACGCTGCGATCACCGCCGCATGAACGGCTTCCGCCTTGCTTCGCATCTCGTCATCGGTCGCGTCCTGTATGGGATGATCCACCAGAAGATACCGCGCATCCTTCATCCCGAGCGCAGTGCGCTGGGAGTCAGCAGCCTGACCAAACTCGCTGGACGCAATGGTCACCGACGGGACGCCCTGGATCTCGAACCATATCGTGTCGTGCATACTGCACGTCGTGCATGATCCTCAATCGGCAAGCGCTTCTACGACATAGTCGCAGTCGTCGCGGATCTTCCGCCGCAAGTCATCGGGACAGGGCTTGGTGAAGGTCGGCTTGGTATACCTCCTGATCTCCACATCCGGCAGAGAAGCTCCGAGCAGGCGCTCCAGTTCATCCAGCAGCACGTTGCCGCGCGGCTTGCGAATATCCAGCAGGCCAAGCACGCCTTTCACATCGCCTGTGCGTGCCGTGATCTGACGCTCGACCGGGACGCGTTCGTCGGTGGGGTCCAGTATTGTGGTCATTGGTTTTCTCCCTGTTCCCCAGACTTATCCCAAATCGATCTTCCGTGAAACCGAAACCGATCCGATTTCGCCCGTGGCCCACCCATGGAAAGCGGAGCTGAATTTTCCCGCGTCGGAACCGGCAACGACCAGGTGGATATACTGTTCCCCGGCGAATTTTGGCCAAGGCGTCGCCAGCTTCTCAGGGTCCAGCCCGGCAGCCTTGTCCGCCGGAATACCAGCCCCCGAGTCCGCATCGGCGACTATTGTCGCCATCGGTTTCCTGGTCACGGTCTGAATACGCTCGCGCAGGCGTTTCTTCGAGTAATCACCATTGCTCATCAGCGTGTCGATATGTTCAGGACAGACAACCAGCAGCGTATCGACGGGCAGCATCCGCAGCTTCGGCAGGAAGACGCTTTCGAGACCCATACCAAGCGAGCCGGCGACCTGGTCTGGCGTCCGCGACTCCTGGTCGACGATGTGAACGGGGCCGCCGGTCATCGCGAAAAGGGTTACCACCGAGTCCTCAAGGGCAAATCCGCGTTCCACGTGGAGCGGTTCCCATGGCGAGCGCTCCTCCCGCTCGGCAAAGCACATGGTGAACTTCATGGGATTACTGAGGGTCGACCGCTCAGTATCGCCGGGTTTCGCACCGCCGATATTGCGGATCGCAAGGCGCACTGCGCGGCCAATGGTGGCATTGGCCCGGTTTCCCGTTCCCAACGCACCGAGGCTGTCATTCATGCCGATCTGATGGCGAACCGGACCGTTGACGACCATGACGGGCGTCGCCCCCATGGTCGTGGCCATCACGCCGTGAATGTTGAATTCATCGGTACACGCAGCCTCTATCGCCGCGATCACGACCGGCAGGTATTCTGGTTTGCAGCCCGCCATGACCGCGTTGATCGCGATCTTTTCGACCGTCGCGATGCCCATGTGCGGTGGCAGCTCTGCGACAACGTCTTGGGCACCACGCGGCGTCCCCTCCAGCATCCGCAACACCCGCTCGGCCGTAGGCGGCACCAGGGGCAGGCCATCGGAAAACCCCTGGTCGAACATGAACTCGGCCACGTCATCGGCCGAGGCAATCTCTATCCGGCGCGCGTGGAGTGGACTGCCGGTGGCCTCGGCGCTGAGCTTTGCATGGATCTCGGGATCGAGATGCTTCGACCCGCAGCCGGGGCGCCAGTCGGGCAGAGCGTCCCAGTCCATGGCGACATCGCCGGTTCCATCGGCCGCATGGGTCTTGATCTCATCGGCCAGCGCGCGCCATTCCGCCTTCACGAAGCCTTCGATATGCTGCAGCGCCGCGCCCGCCTCATCGAGCCAGAAGACTGACGGGACGATTTCGATGTCCCACTCGAACGACGCCTTGCAACCGGTATCATCCAGCATCGGCGCGGTTAGCCCATGCCTGTCCAGGTACACGCTGTTGCCGTCGCCGGATTGTCCGACCAGTACAACGTCCACGGCGCCCGCAAACGTCTTGCTGAATGCCTCCAGAACCGGCGCGGCGGTGTTGCAGGTCTCACAATCCTCCTTGACGAAACAGATCAGCGCAGGCCGTCCTTCGGGGCGGGCATAGGCGTGTCCGTCGATATCCCGCAGGGAAAGTTTCGGCATCGGCTTTGCCATGGCTTGTTCCTTTCCCGGCGGAGGGGTCGAACCGCCAAAGAGCGGCGATGGGCAGTAGGCTCCGGAAAATCGGCGGTGTCCAGCCATGGCGGGAGGGGCATGGCCGGATGGGCCTGGCGGAGGTGGATGGGAATCGAACCCACCACACGCCTCTTCAGCGTGTCCATGGTTTTGAAGACCAGGGAAGCCACCAGACTCCAGTCACCTCCACTACGGGCAGGCTATCGCCCACGGCGCGCAGGTCAAACCTTTCGTTTCACGAGAACGCGCACGTCACCATTGCGCCGTGTCAGGCCCACCTTGTCGAAATGCTCCAGGAGGGGGATCGCATACTTTCGCGATGTGGCGAGTGCAGCGCGCGCATCCGCCATGGTAAACGTCGCCGGCGGCGGAAAAGCGCTTTCCAGCATCCCATGGGCGACGTTCAGCGCATCGATGTGAAAGACAAGCGTCTGCTTCAGCCCGATATTCCGCAGGAACACGGCCCGGCCCGACTTCGCCAGAAGATCCACCAGATCGGCGTCCTGGCCCTTCTCACCTTGGAGCGCGGACAGGCCAGGCGGGTTCATCAGGTCTTCACGCAAGGCCTTCTCGATCCGGTCGAGCCGGGCGCGCCCGGCGTCGCCAAGGCTCGCAAACGGGTCGCTCGCGGCAATGGCCACCATGGTTCGGTCACCCGACAGTTCGCCGGTCTCCAAAAGGCCTTGAACAACATGGTCGAGGAGCGTGTCCGCAAAGTGTCGCCGGAGTTGGCTGTGGATGTCTGCTGTCGGCAGCGATCCACGCCCGGGCTGGCGCGAGAGCCCGTCCGAAACGGCTTCGAGGTAACGACGCCTTGCCTTCGCGATCGTATCCCCAGACGCAACGTGATGGGCGCCGATCATCTCGAACCCAAGGACGGCAAGGTCCGGTGAGCCATCGGGATCGGTGCCGGCAAGTCTAAGCAACTCGGCGCGGGCGATGATGCCCCGGCCATGGCCCTCCAGCGCCGCAGCAATCTCCCGAGGACCACCCCGGTGCACAGCCTCAAGGACAGCCATCCGCAACGGGTCCCGGCGAGGCGCGACAGGCGGCGCCGGGTCCAGCACAAGGACACCACCGAGCGTTTCGACCGGCGACAAGCGCCGAAGAATGCCGCGCTGACGCACGTGGGTTGCGATGCGATCATGGAAGCGCAGACGGACATAAGCGCCTCCAGCTTCGATCGATTTTTGCTCGCCCCAGACATAGGCTGTTGCCACCTGCGAAGCCGTGCCCACCATGACCCGTACATCGGTCCCATGCTTCAGCGTGCCGCGGTCCGGTTCGATCGACACCCAGGCGTCGACCTGGGAGGCCGCCAGGAAGGCGCCGCCCGTGCAGATGACATCGCCGCGCCGAAGGTCCTCCAGCTTGACCCCGCGCAGATTGACCGCCGCGCGCATGCCGGGTGTCGCCCTTTCGACGTCCGTCCCGCGGGACTGCAGCCGCCGGACAGCGGCAGACAGGCAGGCCGGTTGCACGTGCGCGTCGTCCGCCAGCGTTATCGGCGCACCCAGTAGCGTCCCTGTCGCAACCGCTCCCACGCCCTTCAGGGCAAAGGCCCGGTCGATCGGCAGGAAAGCCCCTGGCAGCGCTGAGGCCCCCGGCACGCGGTGGATCAGCGCCTCAAGGGCTTGGTTGAGGGTGTCGAGCCCCTCCCCCGTCTGTGCGGAACAAAAGACCTGGGGCTCGTCGACAACGGGCGAACCGTCCAGCGCTTCCACAATCAGTTCGCGGATGTATGGCCGGTCCTCAGGGGGCACGAGATCGGCCTTCGTCAGTGCAACCACACCGCAGCGGACATTCAGATGACGGAGGATCTCAAGGTGTTCGCGCGTCTGCCGTTCGACCCCGTCAAGGGCGGAAATCACCACGAGCGCAGCCTGTGCACCGGTCGATCCGCACACCATGGCGCGGATGAAGTCCTCATGGCCAGGGGAGTCGATAAAATCGATCACGCCCGTATCATAATTGCGGTAAGCGAAACCCAGGGTGATCGAGAGGCCACGGGCCTTTTCCTCCTTCAACCCATCGGTGTCCTGGCCCGTCAGCGCGCGCACAAGTGACGTCTTTCCGTGGTCGACATGCCCAACGACCGCAACCGCACACGACTTCATGGGGACAAGGCCGCAGCGACCGTGTCGGCAAGGTCGAGCAGATCTTCCGCCGGGACCGCCCGCAGGTCGAGGAAAAGCCGCCCGTCCCTGATACGGCCCAGCACCGGGGGATCGCCGGTCCGCATCCGGGCAGCAACGGCCTCAACCGATACGGCGTCAGTGCTGCAGCAAACCGCCAGGCTCTTGAGGTCCTGCCCGGGCAACGATCCACCACCGGCAAAGGCCACGGTGTCCACGATCGTTGCATCGGTGACGCCGCGATCGGACAGGGCATGCGCAAGCGCCCTGGCCCTGGCTTCGATCCGGCCGAAAGGCTCGGCCAGCATCCTCAGGACCGGTATGCGCTCCAGCGGGTCGTGGGGTGGCCTGTAGAGGCGAAGCGTTGCCTCCAGCGCCGCCAGCGACAGCTTGTCGATCCGGATCGCACGCAGGAGCGGGTGCGCCTTCAACCGGCTGACGAGATCGGCGCGCCCGGCAATGATACCGGCTTGGGGTCCACCCAGCAGCTTGTCACCCGAGAACATCACGAGGTCCGCGCCAGCCTTCAGCACATCGCCGACGACCGGTTCATCCGGCAGCCTATGGGCCGAAAGATCGACCAGCACACCGCTGCCGAGATCTTCGAGGAACAACACATCGTGCGCACGCGCCAATTCCGAGAGCTCCTGACGGGTCGGGGCGGCGGTAAAACCGACAATCTTGAAGTTGCTCGTGTGGTTCTTCAGGAGAATGGCGGTGTCTTCGCCTATCGCCGCTGCATAGTCACCGATCCGGGTCCTGTTCGTCGCACCGACTTCGCAAAGGCGCGCACCGCTTTGGGCGATAACGTCCGGCAGGCGAAACGAGCCGCCGATCTCGATCAGTTCACCCCGCGAGACAATCGCTTCCTTCCCGGAGGCAAGGGCCGACAGGCAAAGCACCACCGCCGCGGCGCAATTGTTCACCACAAGTGCGGCCTCGGCACCGGTCAGCTCACAGACAAGCGATTCAACATGGGCATACCGCGAGCCGCGTTTCCCGGTATCGAGATCAAGCTCAAGATTGGCGTAACCCGCTGCCACCGTCGCCATTGCGTCGAGCGCTTCTGGCGCCAGGGGAGATCGGCCAAGATTGGTGTGGATAACGATGCCAGTCGCATTGATCACCCTGCGAAGGCTCCGCGCCTCGGCCTTCAGGATATCGCTGGCCACGCCGTCAAAGAACCATTGGTCAAACAACGGTCGCCCATCGCCATCTCCCTCGCGCAAACGCTCGCGTACGGCCTGGAGGCGGACGCGCAGGGCTGCAACGGTCCGGTGATGGCCATGCACTGCAACAAGCGCACGGCCAGCCTCCGATTCCAGCAGGCTCTGCACCGGCGGAAGTTGGCGCAACGGGTTGGTCATGCCGACAATCGTAAGGCGCGCGGGACAACAGGCGCAAGCGTGCGATCAGACATTTGCGCGCGCCATCATTGCGGCACGGAAAGGTAAACGGGAGCGGTGACCCCGTGCTCTACCCTTCCTCCACGACGATCCGGGGCGGACCGGCTCGGCAATAACCGATCTCGGCTGCGGGCTCACCGGCAGCCTGGAGAGCGTCCAGCAAGCGGCGGGCTTCGGCTTCGGGTACCGCCGCGAGCAGGCCGCCCGCGGTTTGCGGGTCAAACAGCAAATCGCTCTTCGGGGTCATTGGCCGCGTCACGCGCGCGCCAGCCGCCACATTCGCGTCCCAGATCGATGACCGGATGCCCCGCGCGGCCAGCGCCTCGGCGCCTTGCAACGTGGGTACCGCATCCAGCGCAATGACCGCTTCCAGTCCTGACGCGTCGAGCAGCGACATCAGGTGACCTGCCAGGCCGAACCCCGTCACATCGGTCATGGCGTTGGCGGACGGCGCGAGAATGGCGGATGCCGCCGACAGGGGTCTCGCCATGATCGCCAAGGCAGCGGTGACCGCCTCACCCTCCGCACACCCGCGCATGTCACCCGCCAGGAGGACGCCCACGCCAATTGGCTTTGTCAGGATCAGACGATCACCTGTCCGGGCGCCGGACAGCGTGACCGGCGCCCCCGTGCAGAGCCCCGTCACCGTCAAGCCGACCGTCAGTTCCGCCCCAAGGCTGGTGTGACCGCCGACAAGGTCAGCGCCCGCCTCGCGCAGGACCGCTTCAGCCGCGTCGGCAATCTCGCCGAGCGTTGCCACCTGCATCGCCTCGTTCATGCGCGGAAGGATGACCGACAGCAGACCCGACTGCGGCGCCGCGCCCATCGCCCAGATATCGCCAAGGGCATGGACGGTCGCTATCCGGGCCAGCATCCATGGGTCATCGGTAAACGCACGGAGGTGATCAACCGCAATCACCTGTTTCACGTCGCCGAACCGGAGCACCGCCGCATCATCACCCGACCCGACCATGATATCGGCCCGGACCGGTTTCGAAGCGTCCGCGAGCCCGGCCTGCAAACTCTGCTGGGAAACCTTTGCGCCGCATCCGCCGCACAGCATCTCATCGGTCAGTGGTTCACCGTCGCGCTGCCCCTTTGCCGATGTCGGCGGCCCACCCGCCATCAGGGGCAAGGTCCGAAACTGTGCCATGAACGCCCGGTCGATGCGGTCCTTGACCTGCCACAACCACCGGCCTGACAGGGGTATGCCGAACTTTTCGGCAACAGCCGACTTGTGGCCCGCCGAGATGATCTTCAGGTAGTCCTTTTGCGGGCTGAACCGTTTCAGCGCCGTCCCGGTCAGGCGCGCACGGAGGTTCTCATAAAGGACCGGAGCCTGACGGACCGCATACACCCCGGCTTTCGGACGCGGCGAAGCGGTCAGGTGGGCACAGTCGCCCACGGCAAAGACATCGGGATCAGAAAGG
>JBCBKE010000021.1:0-39735 GCA_038522375.1 Pseudomonadota bacterium | reverse complement strand
ACCGGCGTCGACCTCCGCCTCACGCCCTGGGGCCGGGCCCACGTCGCCAATGCCTGGTGGCCCGATGGCCCCATCCCCTGGAAAGACCAGATCTACCGCACCGCCATGGGCGAACCGGTCGCTGCCCCGACCTGGCATCCCGAGCCCCTCGGCATCTTCACCGACGAGACCCAGATCGCCTGGGTCCTCAGCCGCGTCGGGCGGGATGAAATCCCGCCAACCGCCGCCGGCAACGACACAACCGCACGTCGGCACACCCTTCCCGGCGGGATTGCATCCCGTCCCACGCCGGAGCTTGCTCGCGCCCCGCCCCCCTTGGCCGGACCCCCCATCGACCCTCAAACTGCCCCCAAACCGCCCTGGCTCCCGCCCCGGCGGACGCCTGTGCTGGCATCGGGGCGAGGCCCATGCCGCCGCGATTGGCTCCGCCTGACTGCCGGAAGCGAAAGCGGTCTAATCCACCAGGAGCCGGTAGCCGACCCCGCGGACGGTCTGGAGGTGCATCGGTTCCCGGGGGTCGGGCTCGATCTTGCGGCGCAGGCGCGTGACTTGCACATCGACACTGCGCTCGGAGCCCGAGGAGATCTGCGCCAGATCGAGCCGGCTGACAGCTTCTCCCGGCGTCTCCGACAGGCGTTTCAGCAGGACGATTTCCGTATCGGTCAGCCGGACCCGGTCCTTGCCTTCGCCCAGTTCGCCGCGGTCACGGTCGAACACCCGGCCTGACAGGATGATTTCTTCCGGCGGTGCCGCCTTCGCCGTGCGTTTCAGGATCGCCGTGATCCGAAGGGCCAGTTCCTCGGGCTCGAAGGGTTTGGGCACATAATCGTCGGCGCCCCGCCTGAGGCCCTCGATCCGGTCGCCAGCCATGCCCCTGGCGGTCAGCAGGATGACGGGTGTGTCGTCCTTCTCCCGCACCGCAGAAAGCAGCGACAAGCCATCCTCGCCGGGCATCATGATGTCCAGTATGACCAGATCAAAGGTCAGCGTTGCCAGCATTCGCCGCGCGGTTTCTGCATCCGCCGCAGACGTGACCCGGTGCCCCGACTTTATCAGGAAGCGCTTCAGAAGCTCCCGGATCCGGTCATCATCGTCTACGACAAGAATGTGCGCCTCTTCACTCATGGCAGCGGCCGTTGCGACGCAAGGGCATCGAGCACCAGCTTTGCACCGGTTACAGCTTCCGAACCGGCATCGCGGAAGGCAAGGCGAAGCGTTTCGCGAAGCGTGCCGGCCACAGGCGCAACAAGTGCCTCGCCATCTCCTGAGAGATACAGGGCCCGTTTGCGACCGTCGCTGCCAGAGCGGGACTTGTCGATCAGGCCGCGCTTGTCGAGCCGGCCAAGCTGGCGGGCAAAGGTCGGTACCGTAGCGCCCAGCCCGTCTCGCACCGTGGAGACGTCCCGTCCCGGTTCGAACAGGATGGCCAGCAGGATCTGCCATTCACCGGAAGACAGGTCGCTGGCGAGAATGGCGTCCGCTACCGCCGCCATCAGGGCGCGCTCGCCCGCCAGAATCAGCCCGACACCGCGGTTGAGTTCCTCGTCGCGAAGATAAAGACGGGGGTCGGCCTGCCCGGTCATGCCGTCCGCCATCTTGCCCCGCGTGTTGACTTCATTGACCATCAACTGACATTTCCATTGGCCACCCCTTGGCGCAAGACACGTAAGGACACCCCCATGGACATGGTTCCCTTCGATGACCGCGACGGTTTCATCTGGATGAATGGCGCGTTCTCGCCATGGCGGGAAACCAAGGTCCATGTCCTCACCCATGGCTTGCATTATGGCTCAGCCGTGTTCGAGGGAGAACGGGCCTATTCAGGCGAAATCTTCAAATCCCTGGAACACTCTGAAAGATTACACAATTCGGCGCGAATTCTCGGCTTCGACATCCCCTTCAGTGTTGAACAGATCGAAGATGCCAAGCGGGAAGCGCTGGCAAGGTCAGGACTGGACAGTGCCTATGTGCGGGCCATTGCCTGGCGCGGGTCGGAGATGATGGGTGTGTCGGCCCAGAATAACCGGATCAACCTGGCGATCGCTGTCTGGGAATGGGGCGACTATTTCGCTGACAAGATGAAGGGCATACGGATGACCCATGCCCAGTGGAAACGCCCTTCGCCCGAAACCGCGCCCTGCGACTCCAAGGCGGCCGGTCTCTACATGATCTGCACCCTGTCCAAACATGCGGCGGAACTGGCAGGGTATGCTGACGCGCTGATGCTCGACTGGCGCGGCCAGGTCGCCGAAGCCACGGGCGCGAACGTGTTCTTTGTCCGCGACGGGGCAATCCACACCCCAACGCCCGACTGTTTCCTCAATGGAATTACCCGCCGGACGATCATTGGCCTTGCCGAAGCCCGGCAGATGGAAGTGATAGAGCGGGCGATCATGCCCGATGAACTGCCCACATTCTCCGAGTGCTTCATAACCGGGACGGCGGCTGAACTGACCCCTGTGGCTGAAATCGCCGATGTCAGCTACAAGCCTAGCGCGCTGACGGAAACGCTGATCCACGACTATGACCGGCTCGTGAACCGCAAGGCACCCTAGACCTGTACGCACGGCGCGCCCAACGAGTCGGCGCTTCACGGCGCGATAACAATCGTTTATCGACAGCGATCACGCCAATCCAGCACCAAAGAGGTCCCCATGGCTGGCCATAGTAAATGGGCGAACATCCAGCACCGCAAAGGCGCCCAGGACAAGAAGCGCGCAGTCCTGTTCTCGCGCCTGTCGAAAGAGATCACGATTGCCGCCAAGCTTGGTGGTCCTGACCCCGATGCCAATCCAAGGCTGCGCCTCGCGATCAAGAATGCCCGCGGCGAATCCATGCCAAAAGACAATATCAAGCGCGCCATCGACAAGGGGGCAGGCGGTGGCGGCGAAGCCTATGAGGACATCCGCTATGAAGGCTTTGGCCCCGGCGGGGTCGGCATTATCGTCGAAGCGTCAACCGATAACCGGAACCGGGCCGCCAGCGAGATCCGGTCCACCTTCTCGAAGAATGGCGGAAACCTCGGCGAAACCGGGTCGGTCTCGTTCGGTTTCGACCAGGTGGGTGAAATCGTCTATCCCGCCGAGATCGGCGAAGAGGACGCCGTGATGGAGGCCGCGATCGAAGCGGGCGCCGAAGACGTCCAGAACGAAGGTGATACCTATATCATCCATACCGCCCGCGAGGATCTCCAGGACGTCGCCAGCGCCCTGGACGAGACCTTCACCGAAATCGAGGCGAAATCGACGAAACTCGTCTGGCGCCCCCAGAACAATGTTCCCATCGAAGGCGATCCTGCCGATACGCTCATGAAGCTGCTCGATACGCTGGACGAGTTGGATGACGTCCAGAGCGTCTATGACAATTCCGAACTGTCGGACGCGGAGATGGAACGACTTGCGGGATAGCGGGTGCCGCCCAGTCGGCGCTGCGATGGACTTTCAACGCTAAACCCGCCATGGATCGCCGCCTCGCTATCCAAGACTGGAGCTTTCCATGCCCCTCGTTCGCCCATCGGGCCGTGCCGCCGACGCGCTCCGAGACATCAGACTCGAAACCGGTGTCACGCGCTATGCCGAAGGCTCCTGCCTGGCGAAGTTCGGCCATACCCATGTGCTGTGCACGGCGAGCTGGCAGGACAGCGTTCCCCCTTTCCTGCGCGGCCAGAACAAGGGCTGGGTGACCGGTGAGTATGGCATGCTGCCCCGGGCGACACATACCCGCGGATCCCGGGAGGCCGCGCGGGGGAAACAATCGGGCAGGACCCAGGAAATTCAGCGCCTGATTGGCCGATCCCTTCGCTCGGTCGTTGACCTCGAAGCGCTGGGCGAAAACCAGATCACGATCGATTGCGACGTGATCCAGGCCGACGGCGGCACCCGAACCGCATCGATAACCGGCGGTTTCGTCGCGCTGGCCCTGGCCTGCAAGTATCTTCGGACAGAAGGGGTTATCAAGAAAGACCCCATTCGGAAGCAAGCGGCCGCCATTTCCGTTGGGCTTTTTCAGGAGACACCGGTGCTGGACCTCGATTACCCCGAAGACTCCGGTGGGGAAGGCGACATGAACGTGGTCATGAGTTCCGATGGCGGGTTTATCGAGGTTCAGGGGACCGGCGAGGAGCGCCCCATGACGCGCCCCGAACTGGAAGAACTGCTCGCCCTGGCTGAAAAGGGCTGTACCGCGCTCTTTACCCACCAGAAGGCAGCGATCGACGCAGCTTGACCAAGCTGCACCACCGCACCTGCCCCTTCCGTTACCCCGCCTGATCCAGTGCGGGGTCACCGGTTCCGGACCGATCGAGATGGTCGGCAATTGCAGCGGCGAGGCGGTGGGCCACCGACGCCTTCTCCATGCGTGGCCAGCTTTCGCTGCCATCGCTGCGGATAAGCAGGACCTGATTATCGGCCCCTCCCATGACATCGCCCGAGACGTCATTGGCGACAATCCAGTCGCAGCCCTTTCGGTCCCGCTTCGCCGCGGCCAGCGCTGCCACATCGTGAGTTTCGGCTGCGAACCCGATCACCAGTCCGGGCCGATGCTTCCGCTTTCGAGACAGGGTCGCCAGAATGTCGGGGTTCTCGGTCAGGTTGAGGGTCGGCGCCGTCTTCTCGCTCCCCTTCAGCTTCAGCTTTCTGGTCGCCGATTTGGCCGGTCGCCAGTCCGCCACCGCTGCCACGGAGACGAAAACGTCGGCGGGCAGGGCGGTTTCGCATGCTTTCAGCATCTCCCGGGCTGTCTCGACCGACACAAGATCGACGCCGGCAGGCGCCGTCAGGTCGACGGGCCCGGACACCAGCGTTACCCGGGCGCCCTGTTCGGCCAGCGCTTCGGCAATGGCATAGCCCTGCTTTCCTGACGAATGATTGGAGAGGAACCGGACCGGGTCGAGTGGCTCTCGGGTGGGACCCGCCGTGATGAGGGCGTGTCGCCCGGCCAGGCGCCGCCGGGCAGCCGATGGCGTTTTGCCGGAGCCCGAAAGCGCGCTTTCGATCCTGTCGGCGATCGCGACCACGTCCGGCAAGCGGCCCGGGCCAAACTCCCCGCAAGCCATCGCCCCCTCGTCGGGATCCATGACCATGATGCCATCACGCAGAAGCGTTGCCACGTTCCGCTGGACCGCCGGATGCAGCCACATCCGAACGTTCATGGCCGGCACCATGAGAACGGGTTTGTCCGTCGCCAATAATGCGGTCGTGGCGAGGTCGCCTGCCAAACCGCCTGCCGCCTTTCCGATCAGGTCAGCGGTTGCGGGGCACACGACCACAAGATCGGCGGAGCGGGATAGCTCGATATGGCCCATCTCGGCCTCGTCAGTGAGATTGAAGAGGTCGGTGAAGACTTTCTCCCCAGACAGCGCCGCGACCGAAAGGGGCGTGACGAACTCGGCGCCACCGCTGGTGAGTACGCACCGGCTCGCTATGCCTCGCTTGGCCAGCGTGCGGACCAGCTCAAGAGACTTGTAGGCGGCAATACCGCCGCCGATGATCATGAGGATACGTTTTTCCATGGCGCCACTCTCGGGTCCGCAAGGTTGCCAATCCACCCTGTAAACCACGAATTCCTTGCGAAAACGACGCCGCGCTCGGCGAAAACGCGACCATTGGCGCCAGGCGCGTGCCGTCGCCTAGAAACGGCGCGGCTGCGGAGCACCCAGAACGTTGGGTGAGGTTCCCACATTGAAGCCGTTCAAGCCAAGGCCGCCATTCAGAATGATGATGGTCTGGCGGGACTGGGCGGATGGCGCCGGCGCCTGGACCTGTGGGGCCGGGGCCGCATAGCAGCGGTAGCCCTCGATTGTGCCAATGGCCGCCTTGTCCTTCGCCCGGAAACCGCGGGTTATGGAGACGCCCTTGTCGGTTTCCACCGTCGCGATCGGTCGACAGTCCAGGGCCTGGGGACCGCCGGCGACGACCTGGGCTGCTGCTGGGGTGATGGCGCCGATGGCGAAGAAAGCGGAGATGGCGATTGTACGCATGAAGCTGATCCTAAGTGCGGGGTAACCGGACTGGACCGACAACCCTGTTTCGGGACCGAAACGATATGCGAACAAAGCGTGTAGCGCGACGGCTTTCACGCCTGCCGCGAACGACTCGCGGCCGGTTCACCGTTGGCATGTTCCGCAGAAGAATGATGACCGACCAGACTGGACAATCCTCGAAATCGGCGTGGCGCAGACCGTGCAGGGCTCGTTTTCGCGGTCATAGACGCGGAAGCGATGCTGGAAATAGCCGAGGGCACCGTTTGCTGCGGAAAAATCCCTCAGGCTCGATCCACCCGCTTCAATCGCTTCGGCGATCACGGCATTGATTTCAGGCGCCAGCCTCGCGGCGCGCCTGGGGCCAATACTGGCTGCTTTGCGCCGGGGGGAAATCCCGGCCCTGAACAGCGCTTCGCAAACATAGATGTTACCGAGTCCAGCGACGACCTTCTGGTCCAGCAGGGCAGACTTGATGGGGGTCTGGCGACCCTTCAGGGCGCCTAACAGATAGCCGGAGTGAAAGGCATTGCTGAGCGGCTCCGGTCCCAGGGACTTGAGGCGCGGATAGGCTGAAAAGCCCTGCGTCGGCCAGAGCTCCATGAACCCGAAGCGCCTCGGGTCGTTGTAGGTCACCGTCACCCCGCCCTCGAGGCGAAACACCACGTGGTCGTGAGCAGGATCGCGCCCGGTATCGTGCACGAAAATATCCAACGTATTGCCCTCCACGGCAAAGCGGCCGGACATCCCGAGGTGCATGACCAGCGTTTCCTCACTCTCCAGATCGGCGCAAAGAAACTTGGCATGGCGGCCAAGGCGCAGTACCCGCTGTCCAACCAGTCGATGGGCAAACCTGTCGGGCAATGGAAACCGCAGGTCGGGCCGGTTGGCGACCAGGTTGAGGATCCGTCGTCCTTCCATGACCGGAGACAGCCCGCGGCGAACCGTCTCGACTTCGGGTAATTCAGGCATGACAGAGCATATAGCGCTTAGTTCACAAGGCCACTACGGTCCCCACCCATGAAACATGATGACGCCTCCCAAGAACCGGTATCCTTCGGGTTTGAAACGGTCACGCCCGATGAAAAAGTCAATCGGGTCAAAGGCGTCTTTCGCTCCGTCGCCGACCGCTACGACTTGATGAATGACCTGATGTCAGCCGGCGTCCACCGGATCTGGAAGCATGACACGATTGCGCGGCTTAATCCCCAGCCGGGCGAGACGCTGCTGGATGTGGCCGGGGGCACCGGCGACCTGGCCAAGGCCTTCCTCGAGCGCGCCCGGCGAGTCGCGGACCGGCGAAGCACCAGCCAGCGAACGCGGGCGATCGTCTGCGACATCAATGATGCCATGCTGGCATCCGGCATGACCCGAGCGGACATGATGAATTTGCCCGGCGATCTGGACTGGGTCTGCGGAGACGCAACGGCGCTGCCATTTCCCGACCGGTCGATGGATGCCCTGTCCATCGCCTTCGGGATCCGGAATGTGGTCGACCGGGCGGCGGCGCTGGGAGAATTCAGGCGTGTCCTGAAACCGGCGGGGCGGTTGGCGGTCCTGGAGTTCTCCCAGATGACGGCGCCGATGCTTCAAGACGCTTATGATGCCTACAGTTTTGCTGTCATCCCACCACTCGGGGGCCTGATCACCGGTGATGCAGCCAGCTACCAGTATCTTATCGAATCGATCCGACAGTTCCCCAACCAGGACGATTTCAGACGTGAAGTGGAAGACGCCGGGTTCAGATCGGTCAGTGTGACGAACTTCACAGGCGGCGTTGCGGCGCTCCACTTCGGTTGGGCCGCCTGACGTGTTCAAGGCGCTTGCAGATTATGGCCGGCTGATGCGGGCGGGAGTTGCCCTGGCGCGCCACGATGTGGTGTTACCAAGCGAGTATCGCGGCCGGCTGCCCCTGCCTGCGAAGGTTGCAGGGGGATTTCTCAGGCTCGTGACGGGCGGTGCGTCTGGTCGCCCGGGCGAGCGATTGGCGCGGGCGCTTGAAAGCCTCGGGCCCGCTTACATAAAGTTGGGCCAGTTCCTTGCCACACGCCCGGATGTCTTCGGCGTCGAGGCGACTAACGATCTGTCCCGCCTCAAGGACAAACTGCCGCCGTTCCCAGATCACAAGGCACGCGATGCCCTGGCCGCCGAATTCGGTGAGGATAGCGCCCGCTTGTTTCCCGATATCGGATCACCCATCGCGGCCGCATCACTGGCCCAGGTCCACAAGATGGAAACCCCCGATGGGGTCCGCGCGGTCAAGATCCTGCGGCCTGGCATCGAAACCAGGATAGACAATGCGCTGTCGGCCATGCTCCGGGCGGGGCGGACCATTGAAAGCGTGTCCGCCGAGAGCCGGCGGCTCAAGCCCGTGGACCTGACCGAAACCATTGCCGCGTCCATGCGGCGAGAGCTTGATCTTCGACTGGAAGCCGGCGGCTGTGATGAGATGCGCGCCATAAGCGAGAAAGACGGCTACTACGTCGTGCCGTCGGTGGATTGGGCGCGGTCGGGGCGGCGGGTCATGACGACGGACTGGGTCGACGGGACGCCACTGACCGATCCGAAAGCGTTCGACCAGCCGGGTGCGAACCGAGCGGAAATCGCGAACAAGGTTACCCGAGGTTTCCTGTCCCACGCCATCAACCACGGAGTCTTCCATGCCGACATGCATGAGGGAAACATGATCCTCACGCCCGAAAACCAGTTAGCGCTGGTGGACTTCGGGATCATCGGGCGGATCGGGTTGAATGAGCGGCGGTTTCTCGCAGAAATCCTCTGGGGCTTCATCCAGCGCGACTATACCCGCATTTCAGAGGTTCATTTCGAGGCAGGATATGTGCCTGCGGACCAGTCGGTGGGCGATTTTGCCCAGGCGCTCCGTTCGGTGGGAGAGCCAATCCACGGCAAGTCGGCCGACGATGTCTCCATGGGGCGCCTGCTCTTGCAACTGATGGACTTCACCCACGCCTTCGGCATGAAGCTCCGACCCGAACTGGTGCTGCTGCAGAAGACCATGGTCCAGGTCGAAGGCGTCGCCCGGGGTATTGATCCCGGTCATGACATCTGGACGGCTGCGAAGCCCGTGATCCAGGCCTGGGTGCGCGAGTCCATGGGGCCAAGCGGGGCAGCGAAGCTCCTCACCCGCAACGCCAGGGATGTCAGCGATCGGCTGAAACGACTGCCGGAGGTCATGGACAAGCTTGAAGCGCGGCTCAATGCGCCCGAGCCAACGGTTCAGCCCTCGGCCCGGTTTGCACCCTGGTGGGGTTGGTTTGGCTTGGCCCTGGGCCTCGCCATCATTGGTGCGTATGCGATCCGCGGCTCGCCTTTCTGAGGGGCAGGCCTCTCATCTTGCGCCCGACCGCCGCGTCACCGCCCCCTGCTAGCGCATGTCGTCGTCTGCGCACGGGGGTGCGGTCTCCCTGCGCATGCGAGCCGGTGGCAACGACGCCCGAGAGCGCGGTTCAGTAGCTACCGGTCCTGAGTTGAGCGACAGCGCCCGCCGCCGGCGCAATACAGCCCCTGATTTCCGCTGCGCGCCGAATGGTGACGCGGCCATGGTCACGCAGTGCCGGAGGATAGGCCGAAACGTGGGCCAGCCAGCGGCAGGCGGCAGGCAGCCCGTCTCCCGAAGCAATCGTCCAGTCAGTATAGCGCAGGACACCATCGACAAGGCGCGGGTGTCCGCCGTGTACGCTCAGGAAGGTCTGGAGGGACCGGCGTGACGCTTCGGTCTCGCCCTCGGTGTCCTGGATATCGCTTAGCAGGAGCAACGCGTCGCCGGTGATCTTGTGCTCTGGAAAGGCCGAGAAAATCAGGCGCAACGTGTTGAGGGCCCGCTCGGTTTCGCCGCTTTCCCGGTAGTGGACCGCATCGGTCATCAGGGTATGGGGCAGCAGATAGGCCCTGACAAAGGCCACGGACTCTTCGGTCGTGCCGTTCAGCAGGCTTTCGGGATCCCTGGCGAGTTGCGTGTAGGCACTGATCTTGTCGAAATCGGTGGTATCGAGGTCCAGCATCGGGACGGTGTAACGTTGCTCGTCGAGCACGGCCTGGAGGGCCTGTTCCGTGGCCGCCTTCACGGTTTCAGAAGGATTTTCGAGAAACCCGGACTCCTTCAGGACAGCGTCGAGGTTCTCGGTGGCCAATGCGGTTTCAAAGCTTTTCCCCTCAGCCTCCGCGTCCTGCGCAACATCGACCATCGTCGCCATCATGCTCGGTATGGTCTCGATCTCACCGGTTTCATGCATACCGTCAATCGGGCCGTCATAAGTCCCGTTCTCGGCCTCGTTGAGCACGCTCTGCATTTCCATCATGAACGCGGCGTGTTGCTCAAGCTCATTCATCGCCTCTTCCTCGGTCATGGTCGTGTCCACGACATCGGTGGGAAGCATTTCGAGGATCTCCTGGTAGTCTGCCGTGCCACCCTTGAGTTCCATCTGCGTCATGAGCTCGAAGGCTTCCTCGTCATACTCCTCGAGCACGTCCGAGGCCGCGAGGCCGATCGGCGAGTCGCCAACGGTCTGCGCAGCCAGCACCATCATCGCCATGTCTTCGGGGTTCATGCCGGCGATCTTGAGTTCTTCTTCAGCGCTGAGTGCGTCTTCATCGACCCGGTCGGGATAGAGGATCTGATCAAGTGCTGCCACGCGCAGTTCTTCTGGTAGCAATCCGGTGTACAGCATCGCGCCATAGGTGATCGAACCGGTGATGCCGATCCAGGACATTGCCAGGACCGGGCCAAGAAGGGCTCGAAGCCCGCCGGGCTTGCGATCGGGCTCATTGTAATATGCGGTCGCCATGGGGACATCCTCTGGTCGTCCCCTGCTCTTGCCAGTTTGGGCTTAGATACCGGTTAATGGCGCAGCACTTTCGGTCGCGCGGGTGAAAATCCTGTCATCGATGCTTCACACCGCGAGAAACACGCCTAGTGTGCCCGCCAGTACAGGTATTCTGGCAGCATTGGGGCCCGCCATGGAAGATTTCATCGTCAATGTGACTGATTTCGTCTGGGGGGGCGTATGGAACGGGCAGTCGGTCTTGCCTGCCGGCCCGGTTGTGGTGATCCTGCTGGGCGCCGGTCTGTACTTCATGCTGCGGCTGGGATTTCGACCCTTGCGACGGTTCGGACCTGCCCTTGCGGAGCTCTGGCGCGGGCGCAAGGGCGACGGGTCGGACAATGCGATCACGCCCTGGCAAGCGCTGTCGACAGCCCTGTCAGGCCAGGTTGGAACGGGTAACCTGGCCGGTGTTGCCACGGCCATCACATTGGGTGGGCCAGGGGCAATCTTGTGGATGTGGGTCACGGCGTTTTTCGGGATGGCGCTGGCCTTCTCGGAGTCCTCGCTGGCCGTGAAGTATCGGGAAACCGATGAGTATGGCCGGATCAATGGCGGCCCGATGTACTACATCAAAAACGGTCTTTCGAAGAAATGGACGCTTGTTGCTGTCCTCTTCTGTCTCGGTACGATTTTCTCAGCGGCCGCGACCGGGGGCATGACGCAATCGAACTCGATCACGCAAACCGTTGTTCGCAGCGGCGGAGACCTGGGCGTGGCGGTACCGACCTGGTCGGTTGGAGCGGTGCTGGCAGTGCTGGTGTTCGCGGTGATCATTGGCGGGATCAAGTCGATCGGAACGGTCGCTGGTCGCGTGGTGCCAGTGATGGCGGCGCTTTATGTGGGCGCTGCGCTCATCGTTCTGATCATGAATATCGGCGCGGTTCCCGGTGCGTTCATGACGATCATCACGTCGGCGTTCGGTTTGCAGGAGGCGGCGGGCGGCCTGGCAGGCTACACCATGGTCATGGCCGTCCGGTTCGGGGTGGACAGGGGGCTGTTTTCAAACGAGGCCGGGCAGGGCTCAGCTCCGATCGCCCATGCGGCCACCTCGATCAAGAACCCGGTCAAGCAGGGTGAAATCGCCATGATCGGCGTGTTTATCGATACGCTGGTCATCTGCACGATGACGGCGCTTGTGGTGCTGTCGGTTCCCGGCGACTTCAAGCGCAGTCCTGCAATGGCCGCCTATGATGCGTGTGAAGCGGCTGGGGTGGTGAGCCTGCCAGACGGGCTTGACCATGATGATGTTTTCCCCGGCGCCTATGTGATCGGCCGCGACGCTTTGGTTGCCGCAAATGGTGCTCAAGCTGCCAACCTGCTAGAGGCGTGTCAGGCCGACCGACCAGACCTTGTCACCGATGCGGCAATTGCGGCCGCCCGTGATGGCTCTGTCGATCAGGTCGCGCGCGCCTGGCAGGCCGACCTGGAAGCTTCGGCGGTGACCAATGCGGCCTACAATGCCGCGATCCCCTTTGGCGGCTGGATCGTCACGATCTGCCTTGCACTGTTTGCATTTACCACCATCATCGGTTGGTCGTATTACGCGGAACAGGCCATCACCTATCTGATCGGGGAATGGGCCACCCATCCGATCCGCTTCGTCTGGGTGTTTGTGATCTTCATCGGCGCCTTGACGGAAGTTGGTTTCGTCTGGATGCTCGGCGGGTTGGCAAACGCGTCAATGGCCGTGCCGAACCTGATCGCGATCCTTGCGCTGTCCAGTGTGGTCATGGCCATGCACCGAAAGAATGGAGATCCCGATACTGAAAGCGGGGAGTCCGTCATGTTGAACAGCAGTGATCGGAAAACGCCAGCGGCCGGTGAGTAAGCCGCACTGCCGGTCCTGTCTGCGTTGAAAGTACCAACTCATGGCCCTGAGCCCCGCGGATCTTGATCGGCACAAGCGGCATTTGCTTCTGAAGGAGATCGGCGGCCCGGGCGTCCGCAAGTTGAAGGCCGCATCGGTGACGATTGTCGGAGCTGGTGCGCTGGGTGGACCCTGCGCCCTCTATCTCGCAGCCGCCGGGGTCGGACGAATAACGCTTGTTGATGATGATGTGGTGGAGCGGTCCAACCTTCAGCGCCAGGTCCAGTACACCGAGGCCGATATTGGCGAGCCCAAGGCCGTTAGCCTTGCGCGGCGCTTGGGTGAGATCAACGGGTCTGTCATTGCCGTGCCCGAGACCCGCCGGTTTGCGGCTGGCGAGCACTTGCCGGGCGACATCCTGATCGACGGTACCGACAATTTCGACGCGCGGTTTGCGCTGAATGTCCTTGCGCACCAATCGGGCCGGCATCTTGTATCGGGGGCTGCCCTCGGCTGGCAGGGACAAGTGTCTGTCTTTGCTTCCGGGGTCGAAAGCGGCTCGCCCTGCTACAGATGCCTTGTTCCGGAAACGCCGCCCGATGCCGAAACCTGTGAGAGCCTTGGCGTTGTCGGTGCGGTTTGCGGCATGGTGGGCACGCGCATGGCCCTCGAAGCGCTGAAACTGATCACGGGTGCCGGGAAACCCCTGATCGGAACCTTATGGATTCTCGACGGCCTGACAGGCAGGACCCGCCTCGTGACCCTCAGGCAGGACCCCGCATGTCAAGACTGCAATTGATGACGGTTTCCTTTGACAAGTGGGACCCGAAGCGGTTTGAGAACCGTGACACTGGCGTGACATCTCGTTTGGAGCGCAGGCAGTGGGGCGTGACAGAAGTTCGGGCTTGACAAGAACGGGGTAGATTCGAATGGGACGGATCCTTGGCGTGACGCTACTCGCGCTGGTCGCGCTTGCTGGCGCGGTTTGGTTGGCCATGCGCGTGCCGGATATTCCATTTGCGACCCTCGAAGCGGCCTACACATCGCCGACATCCCAGTTCGTTACCCTCGAAAACGGGGCCCGGGTACACTTTCGCGACGAAGGCCAGCCCGACGGTCACCCGATTGTTCTGGTCCATGGATTTTCGGCTTCGCTGCACACCTGGGAGGGCTGGGTCGGTGCGCTTGGCGATGATTATCGCCTGATCAGCCTCGACCTGCCCGGTCATGGCCTCAGCCGGCAATTTCCCCTGGAGGCTGTCGGGACGTCCGGTTTCGTCGCCACGATCGATGCGGTCGCCGACGTGACCGGTCTGGACCGATTTACCTTGGCAGGGAGTTCAATGGGCGGTCATGCGGCCTGGGCCTACGCCGTGTCTCGACCCGAGCGTACGGACGGGCTGGTCCTTGTGGGAGCGGCCGGTTGGATTGAAACGGAGGACGAGGCCGCGTCGACCCCCCTGGTTTTCCGAGCGCTGCAAGTCGGGATCATCCGCCACCTTATCAAGGACCTGGATCTTCGCCCCATGATCCGACGGGGATTGATTGGAAGTTTCCACGACCAGTCTCACATTTATACGGCGATGGTTGACCGCTATGCTGCGCTTAGCCGCGCACCCGGACACCGCGCCGCGACCATGCACCTGCTGAGTGGGAACGCCGAGAGGCTCGATGCGACAGAAGCGCTGATGGCGGACATCGAAACACCGACCCTGGTGCTGCATGGCAGGCAGGATAAACTTGTTCCGGTGTCGAACGGTGAGCGATTTGCGTCGACGATTCCCGATGCAGAACTGATCATCTACGAGGAGACAGGCCATCTGCCGCAGGAAGAGCGGACGGCCGAGAGCGCCGCTGACGTTGATGACTTCCTCACTCGAAAAGTCCTTGTGTCATCGGTGTCGGCGATCGCGGCGCAGGCCACAGGAGGAGCGGTGGTCGTCGAGGATCTGAATAGCCCATAGGGGCTGTCAAGCTTCACCACAGGGGGTATTCGGCCTCGGCAGTATAGCGGCTCGGGCCCCGTCCAAGGCGGCTCTCGTAAAGATGGAAACGATCGGCCCAGAACGGGCCAGACGCATGGGCACCATGGGAATCGCACCAGGATTGGGCCGCATCCAGCGGCGTGTGGTGGCAGTAGGCCAGCGTGATATGCGGTATGTAGCGGGTTTTGTCGGGCGGCAGGCCAAGCCGGCGGGCTGCCCGTTCGCAAGACCCTGCCAGCCGATCGAGCCCATCACTTGGTGCAATCCTGGCCCAGACGGCTCTCGGCTGGCGCCGGCCGAACCATCCCACGCCATTGATCTCCAACTCAATCGGCTTGGCTCTCACCGCTGCCAACTCGGCATCAAGCGCCTTCGCGGTCGGGTGGTCCAACTCGCCAAAGAAGCGCAATGTGATGTGGAAATTCTCGATAGGCCGCCAACTCGCCCCCGGCAGGTTCACTTGCAGGTCCAGAAGTGGATCCGCGATTTCGGGCGGCACAGGTAAGGCGGCGAATAGGCGATGCAGCATGGCGGAATTGCAGGGGCTCGCACCCCGCTCGGCAGGCGCAGTGCCGGATACAATCCGGCGACCGCGATTGAGGTCTGCGACCGCCTAATCGCTACTTCGCCAAATGGTCAAGCTTTCCGAAGTGTTCGGCGAGAAGGTAATAGAACGTAACCCGGGACTTGTTACCGCCTTCGGGTTTCATCTTCTCGCAGATCGCTTCCATCGCCGCATCAAGGTCAGGCGTGGTCTGGGAGAGGCCTAGCTTGCTTCGCAGCCATTTTTCCCGTACGCGGTCAAGCTCACCCTGATCAGAGCACGAAACCAGTGACGAGTCCCTGTTTCGCAGGGCGATGCCCAAGTGGCCGACAATTTTCTCGGCCGCCTTCTGGTTGTAGTCGGCCGCATACTTCTTCACGTTTTCCGCATATTTCGAGGCATCTGCCATCCTCGGTCCTCCCTTGAACCCGTGCGTGTTCTGTTGTTGCCGCACTTGTGGGAAAAACGTGCCGCGCGCCCCAAACCAAGTCAATCTTGCGCGTGCGAAGACGGCAGGACGAGGTCTGGGAAGGCGGTCAGGGACAGGGGCTAGGGTTCCGATGGTGGATTTCGTCGATGGCGGTCTCGAGCGCTTCCGTCCAGTCCATATCGAACGCGTCGATACAGGCCTTCAACTGGTCCATGGTGGTCGCACCGATGATGGTGGAGGTGACAAAGGGGCGGGTGTCGCAGAACTTTATGGCGAGCGCCGTTGGTGAAACATCGTGGGCTTCACAGAGGGAGAAATAGGCCTCCATGGCCTCATCGGCGCCCGGTTTCTCGTAGCGTTGCAGGCGGTTGAACATCTGTTTGCGAGACCCCTTGGGCAGCGCACCGCCGCGATACTTTCCTGTGAGGTAACCCTGGCCCAGCGGGGAATAGGCAAGCAAGCCGACCTGTTCGCGCATGGCGACCTCATCAAGGCCCTCCTCGAACTTGCGGCTGACAAGGTTGTAGACATTCTGGATGGATTGAACCCGAGGCAGGTCCCTGGCGTCGCTTTCCGCGATGAACCGCATCACGCCCCAGGAGGTCTCGTTCGAAAGCCCGATATGGCGAATGCGGCCAGCTTTCACATGCCTGGCAAGATGGTCGAGGATATCTTCGAAAGCCTCATAGTCGCGGTCATAGGCCTTGGCGTCCATGTTGCCGCCAAACAGTCCAACGGGACGGTCGGGCCAGTGGAGTTGGTACAGGTCGATATAGTCGGTCTGGAGGCGTCTGAGGCTGTTGGTGACGGCCTCATCGATCTGGTCTTTCGTCTGCCGGGTCAGCGGAACGTCGCGTTCGCGCGCCCATGTCATCTGTGAGAGGCCGCAAATCTTGCTGGCGAGTATCACGTCCTGGCGACGTCCTGTCCTGGCGAACCAGGTGCCGATGATCGTTTCTGTCCTGCCATAGGATTCGGCGGTCGGTGGAACAGAGTACATTTCGGCCGTATCCCAGAACGTCACCCCTCGTTCGAGCGCGTAGTCCATCTGCTCATGGCCCTCCGCTTCGGTGTTCTGGGTGCCCCAGGTCATGGTGCCGAGGCAGCAAGCCGTAACATTCAGGTCGGTTCGTCCCAGTCGCCGCGTCTCGAAACCCATGCATTTTCTCCAATTTCACTTGTTACCGCACGCTAGGCGACGATTTCGCCGGGCGCAAACCGGTTTCCCTTGCGATTGGCGATAGGAAACCACATATTCGCCTGGAGCTGCGAGAAACCGCAGCGTCGCAACAAAGGGTCTTGAATTCGATGAACGACTTTAACCGGTCCATGGCTGCCCACGCCCGCTCAGGCACGATGGACACCTCCGTTGATGCGGGCCTGCGGGGCTTTATGCTCGGCGTTTACAACAAGCTGGCGCTGGGTATCGCCCTGTCCGGCTTGATTGCTTTCGCCGTAGGCACAGTCCAGCCGCTCACCTATCTGGTGTTCAACACGCCGCTGTCCTTCGTGGTGCAGTTCGGTCCCATCGCATTGATTTTCGGCTCGATGTTCCTGATGCGGAACCCGTCGCCAACCGGAACTGGCATTCTTTATTGGTCAATCGTTACGCTGATCGGCGCCGGCCTCGGAATGTGGGTTGCGATGGCAACCAGCGGCATGAGCGTCGAGACGCGTGGCGGAGCTGTCCTGAGCACCTCAATGCTCACGATTGCAAAAGCATTCCTCGTGACGGCGTCTGCGTTTGGTGCCCTCTCGCTGTTTGGCTATCGGACGAAGATGAACTTGCGGCCCCTGGGCGTGTTCATGATCATGGCACTCTGGGGCGTTGTCATCCTCAGCCTGGTCAGCTTCCTCTTCCCGCCATCGGGCATGCTTGAGCTTGGCATTCAGCTGGCGGTGCTTGCGCTGTCGGCTGGCATGGTGGCTTGGCAGACCCAGGAGTTGAAGGAAAACTACTACCAGATCGCCGGTGATACCCGCAGTATGGCCGTCATGACGAACTATGGTGCGCTGAACTTCTTCATCATGTTCGTCAACATGTTCCAGGTGATCCTGAGCCTCATGTCCCGCGAATAGGTCGGCTCTCTCTACCTGAATTCAAGGAAACCCCCAGTGCCCAAAGCGCCGGGGGTTTTTCTTTGTTTCATACTCAGGGCATGGCTCCGTCAATCGACCACGTCCTCAATCGACTACGTCAAATCGCCGCTTCTCGAAGACGCGGAGGACGGTGGAGAGGTCGCGGCCGCGGCGGAGTACCTGGCCAGCAGACCCGAACACGGCATAGGCGCCTTGCCTGTTCGCAAGGGCTGGAATTTTCTCGACCCGCCAGGTTGGTTGCTCGGTCGCCCTCCGGTACATGGCGAAAATCGCCCGGTCCGGATGCATACCGATCGCATAGTCGCGCGCTTCGCCCACGCGAACGAGGCGACCGTAGACGTTCAGGATTTGATTCAGCTCCACCCGGTGGAAGGCGACTTTTTCAGGATATGTGTTTCGCAAGTGCGAAATATTCGTCATGGATTACCGGCCCGTCATGATGTAAACGCTGAAGTTGCGGGGCGTTAACGTTCTAACGCAGTTGTAATTACTTCTCCACTGTCTGACCATATTTTGACCTTGCGGTAGCCTTCAGTGCAAGTCACCTTGTATTCGTCGGGCGGCGGTACTTAACAGGCACCCCGGACCCATCAGCCCCCCCAGCCCCCCGGGGCGCTTGGCCACTGCCGTCCGACAGCTTCCCCAAATAGACGAACGGGCGTCAACGCTTCAATGCGGTGTCTTTCGCCTCGGTGGGGCTCACCTTCGGCGTGCGGGTCGATCGGTCTCGGGACCAGGCTGTCTTCAGGGAGCGATACCATGCTGTCCTCGCATCGCCGCCTTCGGTCGCCCGGGCCGCATCCTGCCGTTCAACCATCATGGCGTCTGCCCTGTCGATGAACATCCTCGCGGCGTGATACCGTAACGGCTTGGCGAGGCTGAGAAGCGGTGCGCCCGTCCACCAGGTCAACACGGTCAGGCGCGTTTTCCCGGGGGACACGGGTGTAACGCAGGTCAATGTGAGCAATCGCGCCCGTGCCGTGTTGACCACATCCAAACGGTACCCCGGGAGTTCGAATTCGGTTCTCACGGTCACGTCGCGGCCCAGGACGAGGCGGTCAGCCCAGACGTTGATTGGGGTTGCCTGATGACGGGTGATCGTCCATCCGCGATCGCTTGTTTGGAGGGGTTCCTGTTCTGCTTTTTGACCTGCCAATGGGGTTTGGCGCCGGGTTCGGGCGTGATGAAACGGCTCAAGGGCCGGGTCCATCAGGCTAATGATGGCGTCGTCCACATGGACGCCGACCGTGCGCGATACCGCGAATTTCGGTTTTTCCGGGAGATCGCCGAAATCGGGGGGCGGGACCGATCGTTCCACGGTGTCGCGCGGGGTGGGCGAGACATAGACGAAAACCATGCCGTTTTTTTCCGCGACCGGGTAACGGCGTACCGATACACGCGCCGCATCATAGCCCTCATGTCCGGTAAGGCTCGGCATCAGTTTGCAAACCCCATCCGTGCCGAAACGCCAGCCGTGATAGGGGCACTCGACGGTCGGTATCCCATCGGTGGCCACCTGCCGGCCGGCCGATAGTGGCACCAGTCGATGTGGGCAGATGTCACGGAGGGCGAACGGCGTTCCCTGCTCGGTTCGTCCCAGCATGACTGGCTGGCCCAGGATGATGCGGCGAAACTGCTGGCCTCGCCTGAGATCCCGCGACGTGGCACCAAGGTACCAGCTATCGGTGAGAAAACCGCTGTCGGAAATGCCACGGCTTTCTGAACTGGCGGGCGGGGTTGCGAGCATGGGGGTTTCTACGCTTAGCGCGAGGCGGAAGCCAGCGTTGAACCTTGCCAAAGCCGCTGATGCTGCGCTCGCCTGCACTGGCTGGTCGGGCGTCGCGGCCGACTATCGGTCCTAACCCCGGACGCAGGCAGGGGCGTATGCCGGCAAGTGTGATCAGCATATGTGCACGCGGTGTTCATGACAGACCCGCAAAGATTCAACCAGCCGGTTAAATTGATTGTTTCCTGGCAACAAACATGCGCGAAATCTTCACGCTTGCCCGCCAAAGCAGGTGCGGCATTAGCTCTGCAGATAGGCCTTTCCGCGTTTGTGCCCTTTAGCGGACGCGCCGAGGGCCATTTGCAGCTTGCGGATCAACGGCATCATGTCGGCTTTATCGGGGGCCGACACGAAACAAACAGGGGAAACATGATGCGAACACTTACCTCTCTCAGGGGATCAGCCATCGTTCTCACGGCGTCACTGGCGCTCCTCGCCACGCCATCGCTCCAATCGGCCCACGCCCAGGAAGATGTGGTGACGCCAGCTCTGCAGGAATTCAATACGCTGGTTCGCGAGAACACCGATAATGAGAACATTATCAATTTGGCCCAGCGCATCTCGGTAGTTTGCCCGCAACTGACGGTATCGTTCGACGAAGACTTCGATGTCACCAACCCGGACTTCACAACGTCTGTGGATGCGGGCCGGGAAGCAGGCACGGTTGAAGGTGACCTCGTTGGCCGTTGTACGGGAGCAATCCTGACCACGCTTGGTGGAGATATCGATGGCGGCCTGAACATCCTTGGCCAACTCGCCGGTGAGGAAACCCTTGGTCTCGATACCGTTGTTTCCGGGCTCAACCGCAGCCAGACGCAGGTTGTTGCCGCCCGCTTGGGAGCGTTCACCGCAGGCTCGGCAGCCCGTTCCGTGGTTGCCGAGACTGATCGTCCGGTAATTCTCGCATCCGTTTCCTATCCCAACGCGATCCAGAGTGGCGGGACGGCGACGGACGCAAACGGCATGGCCGGTGCTTTTTCCGATGAAACAGACCTCGGCATGGGTTGGAGCGGGTACGTCAACGGTTACTTTTCGTTCGGCGAACAGGATCCGACCCAATTGGAAGCAGGTTTTGATTTCGACAGCTACTCACTGTCCATAGGCGCTGACCGGTCTGTCGGGCAAAGGTCCATGCTCGGCGCTGCTTTGACCGTAGGCCAGACCGACGTCGAATTTGAAGCGAACGCCGGTGATACAGAAACCATGGCCGTGTCGATTTCAGGCTACGGCGCAACCAATTTCACCGACCAATTGTCAGCATCGTTGATGGCCAGCTACGGTTTCATCGAGCATGAGACCGCCCGCCGAATCCAGTACTTCGACGGATTTGACGAAGTTGACCGCATCGCCCGCGGTGAGACCGATGGCGACCAGTTCGAAATCACCGGGACAGCCGACTATACGCTGCAGGCGGGTGCATTGAGTTGGGGACCAACCGCCAGGATCTCCTACATCCAGCAGAATACCGACGGATATGAGGAAACCGGCGCCCTGGGCCTCAACCTTGTCTACGACGATCAGGAAAGCGCCAGCCTGACCACCGGGATTGGCCTATCGGCATTCTATGCGATCTCCACAGATCAGGGCGTTTTTGTTCCCTACGGCCGGATCGAATGGGAACATGAATTCGACGATGATGCCCGGAGCTTCGCGGTGCGTTATGTCGGCGACACGTTCGCGACATTGCCCGATGCGCCAGCCTCCGTGATCCAGACCGCTTCTCCTGACAGGGATCGCGCCAGGCTCGGTGCTGGTGTGTCCACGCAGCTGGCTGGGGGCCTGTCCGGCTTTGTGGACTATGAAACCCTTCTTGGATTGGAAGACGTCAGCGCACATACGTTTGCGGTCGGCGTCAGATGGGCCTTCTGAGGCGCCGGTCTTTGATTCAATCGGGTCATTTGCTTTCGATCGCTTTCGCTTTCGGCGGAAGCGATCGTCCCATCGGTTTGGCACAAGTCAGTTTGCCGATGCCAGCCGCTTCCGGAGGGGCGGCCTGATTGGCTGACGGGCGGGTGGGTCGCCCGCTGCGCCATATTTCATTCCTGCCGTCGGTGCCGGAGTCCGGTCACCTGCTTGCATTCAACGAATCGATACGGCGATAGGCTTCGGCTTGCCACTGGCGCCGTGCAAAGGCTTGCCGGATACTACGTTCCGCGTCGCTTCGGGTCATGCGAGATGAAACCGGTGCGCCGCCATAGGCCGAGGCAATGGTACGCAACAGTTTTACGGTTACGGAGCGGTCCTCCAGAAGGCGGATAAGCGCCGCTTCAAATCGCTCCTGATCGGTATCGGAAGCCGTCAGCGCAGCGATATGGGTCTCTGCCGCGGGCGTATCGCGATCAATTCGAAAGGGCTTGGGCGGTTTCTGCTCAGCTTTCGATTGTCCATGCCCGGTCTGGGACAAGGTAAGTTGTTCGAGCTTTGCGTTCGGGTCGCCGAGGGCGGCCAGGGTGTCGGCCAGGTCTGCCCCGACGCGTTGCAAGGTTGCGGCGTCGACAGCCTCGTTCGCCACGAGTTTGCCAAGCAGGTCTATCGCTTGCTTCAGTTTGGTCATGGATCGACGCCAATCACTGTCCCGATTGCCGCGCCGAGCGCCATGAGACGGGCACGCGCAGGCTCATGTCCAGCATAAAAGGCGATGTCGTGTCCGGCTACCCGGGCAAACACTTCGCCATTGGGAATTTTGGCGTGGCGCAACACGGCTTCGGGATGGGCCCAAAGCACATTCAATTCCCGATCCAGGTAGTTGGCAATGGCCGCCTCATAGGGGTTGAGCGTATCGTTCGTGAGCCCTGAGGTCCGGGACGGGATTACCCCGCCGAGGATGATCTCCGGAAAGAGCGGATCTGCGAGTGTGACGACCTGGCGGGCAAAGTAGGTGGCCGCCTCGGCGGAGAGTTTGTCGAGGATCGCTGGGATGAAGAGGTGCGTCGTTGCACACAGGGCGTTCACGAAACCAGCCGTGAGGCGAGGCGGCGCGTCCATGATCACAAGGTCATAATTGTTCTGGATCAGCGGATCGGACAGCACGCGGCTTAACGAAAAACGGATGTCGCGCGGTTCCAGTCCCGCGAGCCAGGACAACATCAGCGTGTCCTCGCTCTGTTGCAGCTCGTAGTAGGACGGAACCAGTCCGGCATTAAGTGTGGGGTTCAAGTCGATGATCGCGTCTTTGACGTCAGCGGCTTCGGCTTTGGCCTGGAGAAACCGTTCTGCCGTTTGTGTGCCGGAGAAATCAGCGACTTTCCCGGTGGTGGTCAGGAGCGTCGCCGTCAGCGATCCCTGGTAGTCAAGGTCGATCAGGAGTGCGCGCTTGTTGATATGACTGAAATAGGCAGCGAGGTTTGCCGTGATGGTGGTCTTTCCAACGCCGCCTTTCAGGTTGGCGATGGTGATGATCGGGATCCCGCCGTTCTGAACAAGGATAGGCCTTTGGGGGTCTTCCTCCAGCGGACGTGCCCAGAGGTTCCGGCCTGTCAGAATGTTGGCAACGAACGTGTCGCGCCCCGGTTTGGCCCCGTCGGCGATGGCGTGAGACGAGCCAGGCGCGGCGCGTTGTTGCGGCTTGGCGCTCGGCGTTGTTCTGCCGCGGATCAAGCTCATGGGCAGCGCAGCGATAACCGCTCCCAAGAAGAGCAACCCCAACGCCACACCCGCGACCTCAAGCGTGTGAGCGGCAAGCGCATCGCTCAGCCATTCCATGGTTCGGTCTCCATCCCCTCGGCGCGACCCGCGATAGTGTTTTTGCAGTAACCACAAAGATCTCGGAGAAGCGAGAGGCCGATTGGCCCTGTCTCGGGCCGTGGCATGGTTTCTGCTCCGTTAACGCTGGGCCCACTCCGGGCAGCACACCCCTCGGCGGCACATGGAGCATATCTTGCGGCGGATTTTGGGCAGCCTCCTTTCCATCCTGCTTTTCGTCGGACCAGCCCAGGCGGGCACCGTGAGCCACCGGGTGGCATTCAAGATACCGGCCCAGGTCGTATCCTGGACACCGGCTGGCCTGCGCTTGGCGGGAACCTCGTTGGCCGTTTCATTGAACGCGCAGGGCTGCGTCGCGGTCGCCTCGAATGCCGGGTTCCGCATCGGGGTGGACGCACCGGTCGCTGGACTTTCCGTTGTCGCAGTATCGTCCGGACCGGCAGCGCGGGCGGTTCAGGGCGCACCAATCAGTCAGATGGGCACAGTGTTGGTCATGGCGGAGAAGACAGCCGTCTTGCCTGGGGCCGCCCGCAGCCAGGCCATCACCTTTTGCGTCGTTGACGGTGCGAACGCCATGACTGCGCCTCATCCTGACCATGCGCGCGTCCGTGTGTTGATCGAGGCACTCATCTAGGCGAAATTTCAGGGTTCGTATTACGCGGTGCGTAAGAGCGGTCTGGTATGACCCAACCCATGGTACAAGTCCGGAAACTGGTAGGCCTTTGGGCCATCGCCATTGGGTTGGCGTCGGCGACTGCTGGGGCATCGCTGACAGATACCCCCCGGTTCAAGGCCATCGGCATCGTCGTGGTCTGGGCGGCCGACGATAGTGGATCAGCACCCATCGTAACCGATCTCGTTATCGACACGGCGGCTGGCGCAGCAGATACCGACCTCATTTCCGGCGATGCGCATACGGTTGTGACCGGAACACTGACCTCCACCTTCGACAGCGCAGGAAGCGCCGACGTACCCAGCCGTCCGTTCAATGTGAGGAATGCCGCGATCGGGGGCGGGTCAACCGATAGCAACGGCAACGGGCAGACCGACGCCGGAGACAGCTTTTCCTCCTTCACCCTGGGCGGAAGTACGCGCGTTGGCCTGGACGATGCGGCCTCCTATACGAGCTTCTACGTGGCGTCGAATGTCCCGTTCAATATTGAGGGCCAGGCGGTTCGCGTCATCGGCCGGGACGATTGGGTTCTCGGCAAGATCTTCTGGGACATGCAGGTTACCCCGTCGGGGAATGATGGCCTGGCGTTCGGGTCCGCCGCGCAGTTTCCCCACTCGGCGGGCGCATCCGGGGGTGTTCAACCCGTGCCGTCGCTCTTTGACATGATGACCCCGCAAACCGTGTTTTCCGGCAACCAGCGGACGGCGGCTTCGAACGGGAACCTGGCTGATCAATCGGTGCGGTTCGATGTGACCTACACGCTGGGATCGTGGTCCGGGTATAGTCTGTCCCACGGCGCCCACTTGCAAGACGGTGTGTACATCGTGGAAGCGGAGGTAACGTATACGGTTTGGGTGCCGTAGCGGCTCGATTGTGCAGCGTGGGTTCAGCAGGGCGAACGCCTGGTGCCCGCCTCCAGCGACAGCGCAGATGCGGTCGCTTTCACCGTGTTCAGGATCGACTTTCTAAGCGAGGAGTCCGTGATCTTCTGGAACGCGGCAATCAGGTCGAGCGTGTCGGTGTCCATCACCGGCGCGACCGCACCTTCGTCCATTTCCGCAAGTTGGTTCGCCTGGCCAATATGCTCTTCCATGCCCTCATAGAAATAGGCAACCGGAACCCCTAGCACATTGGCCATCTCGAAAAGGCGACCAGCCGAAATACGATTGATACCCTTTTCGTATTTCTGGACCTGCTGGAAGGTCAGTTCAAGCATATCCCCAAGCTTTTCCTGAGTGAGCTTTAACTCACGACGACGCCATCTTATTCTCTGCCCGACGACGCGATCGATATCATTGGGGAGCTTGCTATCGGACATGCCCGTTCCGGCGGATTATTTGGTTTCACTTGAGATTACCTGCGCCAAGTCGAAAAAGCCAGTGCAAACACACCTAAAAGTGTTATCCAGAAGATCAGAGCACCACCGCGGGTCTGGTAGATCGGTCGGTCGATCGGGCGCGGCAAGTCGGCGCTTCCCATGCGGCCTTCCCACCCTTCCGGATCGCCGGACAAGGGCCGGGCCCGGACGATTTCGCGACCGTAGCCATCGATCATGGCTGAGACGCCACGACTCGCGACCCGGGCCATGGGCAGGCCTGACTCGATCGACCGGTACCGGTTCTGTGCATAGTGCTGCTGCGGGCCCACAACGGCGCCGAACCAGGAATCATTTGATATCACGACCAGCCAGTCCGCCCGATGTGCAGCGCGCGATTGCGCTGCCTTTGGCACCGATGGATACAGGGCCTCGTAGCAAATCATGGCCACCACAGGGGGAACGCCCTCGCCATAGGTTATGGAGGGACCAGGACCGGGCTCGAACCCGCTGGTTGCCATACGCTGGATGGCACTCGGCAAGACTGAGGATATGGCAGTTCCAAAGGGCAGGATCCGGGCGACCGGCAATTCGCCAACCGGAACAAGTCGGTGCTTGTCGTAAAGGCCTACGGGTCCGGAACGGGCCGAGTACTGGTTCAGAATCGCAAGGGAGTTGAACCAGAGATACTGGTTGTTCCCGAAAGGTTGGTATCGCGATGCGCCGACGATCAGGGTCCGCTCTCCAAGGGCGCTCGTGATCCGGTCCAGGGTTTCCGGGCGTTGGAGCAATGGCTCGGGTAGTGCACCTTCGGGCCAGATCACGATGTCGCTCGCGCGGCTATCGCCACGGGACAGAAGGTCCAGGTAGCGGTTTCGCATTTGCAGCGCGACCTGCAACCGTTCGCTCGCATCGTCCGGCCATTTCTCGCTCTGGGGAATACCGACGTCCATCAGCACGACGTTCTGGCCAGTGAATTCCGTCGGCGCGGCGACACGCTGTGCGCCCCAACTCCAGCCGAGCGCCAAGACCAGTGCGGCAAGGAAGGCCGGGGTCAGACGCGTGGCCAGCCCACGATCGCCGCGCGTATCGACCATCGCGGCCGGC
The DNA here is from genome assembly GCA_038522375.1 of Pseudomonadota bacterium. Classification (GTDB taxonomy): domain Bacteria; phylum Pseudomonadota; class Alphaproteobacteria; order Caulobacterales; family Hyphomonadaceae; genus UBA5336. Next base: position 13,465 of record JBCBKE010000021.1, on the reverse strand, counting down.
GCTGTCGCCATCAACACTGTAAGGAGTGTCAGCCAATAAACCCCACCGATGGCAGCAAGTTGGGACACCGCTCCACCAGGCACCCAACTGGTGCCAGGCAAGTTCCAGGGGAACCCGCCGAAAAGGGAGCCCCGAACCCATTCGCCCAGGCAGAAGAAAGCGGTGAAGACAAACACGCGGGAGGGCGACGACGACCAGAAGGCACCGGCCATGGCCGCTGCGACGCCCCAGATGATCGCCATTCCGCCGGGGAGCAGAACGAGCGGCATCCAGAGGAAGACGGCGTGTTTCTCGGGCTCGACGAGAAAGGGTGCGGCTGTCCAGTATAGGCTGACGACGAAGAAACCGAATGCGAATGCCCAACCGCGGGCGAAAACGGCTTTTCCCCACGATTTGAGACCGCGCGCGCCGTCAATCATCCAGACCAGGCCCGTGAAACTCACCAGCAGGATCGGTGTGAGATGAAACGGAGCAAAGGCCAGCGCGCCGAACGCGCCGAGCAGGACGGCCAGGCCGTGGGCTTTCCACCCATGGAGCCTGGCCAAAGCCTCGTGCAACGGGCCAAGCGCTGCAACGCCGTGGCTTTGCACATCAGCCGCCACGGTGCGGCCCTGCCGTTTGGATCATGCCTTCGCCCTTAGCCTGAGCCGCCGGATGCGGCGGGTGTCTGCGTCGACAATTTCGATATCCAGACCCGCCGGATGGCTCAACACTTCACCCCGAACAGGGATGCGCCCGGCGATTGCGAAGGCGATGCCGCCGAGCGTGTCAATGTCGTCCTCATAGTCCGGCAGGGCGAGATCGAGGCCTGCTTCCTCCTGAAAGGCGCCAATTTCCATGCGGGCATCGGCTTCCCAGACATGGCGGCTCTTGCGGACATAGGAAATCTGTTCGTCGTCATGCTCATCTTCGATATCGCCAACGATCTCCTCGACAAGGTCCTCAAGGGATACCAGGCCATCGGTGCCGCCATACTCATCCACGACCAATGCGATATGGATACGGGTGGATTGCATTCGGACCAGAAGATCGGGCAGTTTCATGGACGCTGGTACGTAGAGCATCTTCCGATAGATGCGTTCTAGCGCCGGTGGTCCGGCTGCAGCGCCATTGCCATTGGCGGCGGCATTTGCCGGGCCGACCTTGGCCAGTTCGGCAACCATGTCCTTGATATGCACAAAGCCAAGTGGGTCATCGAGGGTTTCCCGATAGACCGGAAGCCGGGAATGGGCTTCCTCGCCAAACAGCTTCAGAAGGTCTTCAAACGGCGTTGATACCTCTACCGCAACGATGTCGGCTCGCGGGATCATGACGTCTTCCACCGTGGCGGCCTCGAATTCCGAAATGCGCAGCCGCATGTCGCGAGTGTGGCCGGTTTCCCCGCCATTCGGGTCTGTCACGCCTTTTCCCTCAGGCGCCTGCCCGGTAAACTGGAACCAGCGGCGGCGTTTAGACGGAGGCTCTCCGTCATTGGTCTGGCTCGGGTCTGTCATGGGGTAGAGCCAGTCGCCGGTTGTGGGGAGCTGACGCCATAGGGTTCGCGAAATCCCAGACGTCTCATGGCGGCATCCTCGAGGGATTGCATCTGGTGGGCCTCGTGATCGGCAATGTGGTCATATCCAATCAGGTGAAGATAGCCATGGATGACCATATGCACCAGATGCTCGCTGAGTGGACGGCCCATATCGGCCGCATCGCGGGTGCACACGCCATGGCCGATCGCGATATCGCCGAGAAGTCCAGCCGGGTTTTCCCCGGCCTCGAAGGCGAGCACATCGGTCGGTTTATCCATCTGTCGCCAGAGTTTGTTCAGGGTGTGCATCTGCATGTCATCGGTCAGCAACAAGGCCAGTTCACCGCTCGCGCCCTGGCTTTCGATAACAGCGGCAGCCAACGCACCCTCGCAAAGCGGCGTAATGTTGGCGACATCGCGAGACCAGTCCTCGCACGCGACGATGAGATCAACCGTCACGCTCATGCCATGCTGTTCCGGTCATAGGCGCTGATGATGCGGCTCACCAGATCATGGCGCACCACGTCCTCGCCGGTAAGCGGTACCTGGCAGACCCCTTTGACCCCGTCTAGAATGCCCATGGCGTGGGCCAGGCCCGATGGGGATGATTTCGGAAGGTCGACCTGCCCCGGATCGCCGGTAACCACCATGCGGCTATCCCGGCCGAGGCGGGTCAACACCATCTTCATCTGGGCAATTGTCGTGTTCTGGGCTTCATCCACAATGACGAAGGCATTTTTCAGGGTGCGGCCGCGCATGAACGCCAGCGGTGCGACTTCTATGTCTCCCCGCTCCAGCCGACGGGCCATCTGTTCCTGGCCAAGCAGTTCGCGAAGGCCGTCCCAGATCGGCATCATGTAGGGGTCGACCTTCTCTTCCAGCGTCCCGGGCAAAAAGCCGAGTTTCTCGCCAGCTTCCACGGCGGGGCGTGTCACGATCAGTTTCTGTCGGACGCCCGTCAGAAGCTCCGAGGCGCCGACCGCGACCGCCAGGAAGGTCTTCCCCGTTCCGGCGGGGCCGGCGCCAAACACCAGCCCGTTCTTGGCGTCCGTCAGCGCTTTCAGATACCGGCCTTGGCCCTTGGATTGGGCGGTGATCGGCTTTTTCAGCCCTTTGATATGGCTGAAAGACCCCGAGCTTGCCGCCTCGGCTTCGGCGAGTGCGCCCTGCATTTCCAGAAGGACCGGGTCTGCCCCGCTGCGAACCCTGCGCTCGAAATTCCTGAAGGCCGTATCGGCAAGATCGATCCCGGTACGGCGGCCGGTCATGACAATCCCATCGCTTTGGGGCTCAAGCCGCAAACCATGGTCGGCGAGCTCGTCTTCGAGGTATTGCAGGTGCCCATGGTGGGGGCCGCAAAGCGTCTGGAGCTGGTCTGCCGATGCGATGGAATAGAGCCGTGAGGTGTTCAAGCGGCCGCCTCGCTCGGTGCGCGGACAATGCCCGTGAGGGAATTCAGGCTGGCGCCGACAATCTCCACGTCGACAATTTCCCCCATCATCGCTTCAGGCCCGTCGAAGTGAACAGATTGCTGATGGGGTGACCGGCCATGGAGTTGGCCATCCAATCGGCCCTTTCCGGTGACGAGAACCGGCAGGGTCTGGCCCACCTTCGACCGGTTGAAGGCGGTCTGCTGGGCGCGGAGCAGGGCCTGGAGACGCTGGAGCCGCTCATCCTTGACCGCTTCGGGTACCTGCCGCGCCATGTCACCGGCCGGTGTGCCGGGGCGCACGGAATATTTGAACGAATAAGCGCCCGAATAGTTGGCGGCCCTGACAAGCGCCAGGGTGGCCTCGAAGTCGGCATCCGTTTCGCCGGGAAACCCGACGATGAAATCGGACGCCAAGGCGATATCGGGCCGCGCGGCCCGGACTTTTTCCAGGGTGCGGAGATAGGCCTCAGCCGTATGGCCCCGGTTCATGGCATCAAGGATGCGGTCTGATCCCGATTGTACGGGCAAGTGCAGGTATGGCATCATGGCAGGCGTATCGCCATGGGCCGCGATCAGGTCGTCATCCATGTCGCGGGGATGACTGGTTGTGTAGCGAATACGGTCAATCCCGCCGATCCTCGCCAGGTGGCGGCAGAGTCGGCCAAGCGTCCATTCCTTGCCCAATTCCATGGCCGGCGGCGCACCGTGAAAGGCGTTCACATTCTGGCCAAGCAGGGTGATATCCCTGACGCCCTGGGCAGCGAGGCTGCGGGCTTCCAGCGCAATATCATCAACACGGCGCGAGACCTCGGCGCCGCGGGTGTAGGGTACCACGCAAAACGTGCAAAACTTGTCGCAGCCCTCCTGGACCGAAAGGAAGGCGCTTGGACCATCGGCCGAGCGCGCCTTTGGCAGGGCATCGAATTTCTCCAGGGTGTCGAAATCGGTTTCAAGCCGTTCGCCGGTGGCACGCGCTGCACGCGCGACCATTTCGGGCAGCTTGTGGTAGGCCTGCGGTCCCAGCACCAGGTCGACGGCGGGTTGCCGGCGCATGATCTCGGCGCCTTCCGCCTGTGCAACGCAGCCAGCGACTGCGATGGTCATCTGGCCACCCGATGCCGCCTTCATCAGCTTCAGCTTACCCAGTTCCGAATAGACTTTCTCGGTCGCTTTTTCGCGAATATGGCAGGTGTTGAGGACCACGAGATCGGCCTGCTCGGGGGTATCGGCTGGCCCATAGCCGAGGGGCGCGAGAACGTCCCGCATACGCTCGGAATCGTATACGTTCATCTGGCAGCCATAGGTCTTTATGTAGAGGCGTTTCTGAACGCCATCCGTCGCGCTTGTCTTCATCGTCTGCTCTATGCCCCACTCGGCACGTAAATGCCAGTCACTCCGGGTCAGATCGCGTGGTGGCAGCCTGGGCAGGAGCGACGGGCGTTGCCGGGTCGCCATCGGTCGTTGCAAGGCGAAGGCAAGGCGGTGAAATCTGTCGGACAATATCCTCGGCCCCCAGGCGCGTGAAGCTGCCGGCCATGAGTATGCGGCCATCAAGGATCGGTGTTCGAACCACGGGTTCGAAAACAGTCACTTCGCCGATCTTCAACGGGAGCCGCTCGTTCAGGCTGCTGCGGGTTAGCGTTGCGAGGCGGGCGGCATCGACCTCGCTGAGACTGATCTGCACGCCATACTCGCCGAAGGTTTCATCGACGCTGAGCCTTGCCTCAAACGTACCGGGTGCGATCGTCAGGTCACCGATTTGCAGGGGTTTGTCGGGCACCGTATCCGGCCGGCACAATTCGACCAGTTCAGCGCCACTCTGAATGCCGGGTCCGCAGGATGCCAGCCCCAGGAGGACCCCACCCCAGGCCGCGACTTTCAAGCGTTTGGACAAGCATCGAGCCATTGGGTTTTCCCTGACGAGGACAAACCCTGCATGAGTTCAACGGCCCATTGAAGGCCGGACGGTCGAAAAAACAGGTCCCATGATCTAGGATTCCGCTTGACCCTCTTCCTGAGCGCTGGCTTCGGCTTCTGCGGCGGCAGCCTTAGCCTTGGCCATCTCTTCCCGATCGCGTGCGGCGGCTTCCTTGCGGGCGAGTTTGTCCGCGGCGCGCTGGCGTTTTCGCTCGGTTTTCGAAACGGCGATTTCAACCTGTTCCATGCCGTGGCCCGTGGTCCGTTCCGCGATGCGCGCGGATTTCCCGCGGCGGTCACGGAGGTAGTAGAGTTTCGCCCGGCGCACCCGGCCCTTGCGCTTGACCTCTATGCTCTCGATCATCGGCGAGAAGACGGGAAACACCCGCTCGACGCCCTCGCCATATGAGATTTTCCGTACGGTGAAACTTTCCTGGAAACCGGCGCCTGCGCGGGCGATGCAGACCCCTTCGAAGCGCTGCACCCGCTCCTTGTCGCCCTCGGTAATGCGCACGTTCACCGTCAGGGTGTCACCGGGCGAAAAGTCCGGTGTTTCCTTGCCTTCGCTCAGGCGGGCCATTTCCTCGGCCTCGAGGGTTTGAATTACGTTCATCCGTCCGTCTCCGACGCTCGTCTATCCAGTTGTTCTAGCCACGCCGCCCAGAGATCGGGTCGCCGCGTCCTCGTCACGTCTTCCTGCTCTGCCTGGCGCCATGCCGCGATCCTGGCATGGTCTCCAGACAGGAGCACTGGCGGGATCTCTCGCCCCTCCCACGCCCGCGGGCGTGTGTAGAGAGGATATTCGAGGAGCCCGCCCTCGAAACTTTCATCCTCCAGCGACGCCTGATTACCCGCGGTGCCAGGAAGCAGGCGCACACAAGCCTCAATCAGGGCCTGGGCAGCGACTTCACCGCCGGCGAGAACAAAATCGCCCAGCGACACTTCTTCCATCCCGCGCGCTTCAATAACGCGCTGATCCAAACCCTCGAAACGCCCGCAAAATAAAACAACCCCAGGGCCGGCAGCGATTTCTCGCACCCGGGACTGGGAGAGCGGGGCGCCTCTAGGGCTTAGATATAGTAGCGGGCGCCCATTTCCGGGGACCGCATCGATCGCCGTAGCTGCCACGTCAGGCCGAAGCACCATGCCAGCTCCCCCGCCAGCGGGGGTGTCGTCAACCGAGCGGTGCTTATGGTTTGAAAAATCCCGGATGTCCAGCGTCTCAAGCTGCCAAATGCCTGCCTGCCTGGCCCGTTCGAGAATGGAAACCCCCAACACGCCCGGAAAGGCGTCGGGAAACAGGGTCAGGCAGGTCGCGTGGAAGGTCATCGGAGACCTTTTACGGGCGCGATGGCGGAGGGAAAAGCCGGATCGGTGAAATTGCACGGGTGCCCTGAAAGCTGTGGCAAGGCGATCATGGTAAACGCGGACATGGTTTCAGTTTCTGCATCCTCCCCATCGTTCGGGATTGACCCGTCCAGTATTTTCCGGCGCGTCTGGCAAAAAGTGATACCGCCCCTGGCGATCTGGGGAGGGGTCTGCGGTGTGATTGCGGTCACGGTGTGGCTGGCAACCCATTCGCTCATGGCTGGCCCACTCATGATGATGGCCCTTCTGGCGCTCCTGATCTCAGTGGACAGGTTTGGCCTGCCCGGCGGCCGAATTTATGTCCATTGGACATGCGCGACTGATCGTCCACCGGCGGTCTGGACGGCCTCGGCACCTGCGAAGCGCGAGGCTCGGCAAGCTGATTTCATGGCCTGGACGGCTATTTTGACGGGTGTAACTGGAGGGCTTTTGAACGGTCTGGCCTGGGCCTTTGGTTCGGAAGGACTGTTATTCTCGAGCCTGTCAGGCTCTTCGGCCTTGTGCTTCGCCCTGATCTGCGCCGGACTGTACGGTCGACCATGAGGCTTGGGCGGATTTTCGGGGCCGGGTTTGCGGTACTGGCTCTGATTGTTCTCTTCGGGGCGCAATTCAACCCGTTCCTTTTCATGCAGCCATGGATGCAGATGCCGCTGGTTCTGGGGCTTGTCCTGGGTCCTGCGGTCTACCGGCTGTTGAAGTATCGCCTTGGGCTGGAAGGCTTTGGAAAGCGCGAACGTTTTATCGATCGTTCCGTCGACTAGGTCGCCAGGCGTCTCTGGACTTCCCCGGCATATCCACTAGCGTTCCGGCGAAATCTGGAGAGTCCCCAATGCGCCGCCTGATTGTTGCAGCCTTTGCTTATTCCGCTGCCCAGCTCCATTTCGCGGCTGCCCAAGGGGACGTGACAACAAGTCCAGAGATTGAAGAAATGGCCAACGCCCTCATGGTTGCGGGATTGGAGGACGAGATCGGCCTTCGGTTCGTCGAGGACCTGACCACCGAAGTGGGCCCGCGGCTCGCTGGCTCGGCGGAAGAGGCGCGGGCGCGAAGCTGGGCGGTCCGTGAATTGGCAGAACTCGGCTTCTCCAATATCCGTGTCGAAGCGTTCGACATCCCCTACTGGCGGCGCGTAAGGGAGTCCGCCGAGGTGGTCGGGGCGTCCGCCCAACCGCTCGTGATTACGGCCCTGGGCGGCTCCACCTCAACGCCGGTCGATGGGTTAGAAGCAGAGATTGTCCGATTTGAGAGCATCGCAGCACTGAGATCGGCGGATACGGCTGCTGTCGCAGGAAAGATTGTCTTTGTCGACGAACCCATGACCCGCACCATGGATGGTGCGGGCTACGGTTTTGCGGTTGGTAAGCGGCGAACGTGCGCGCAGGACACCGTGGAGAAGGGCGGGCTTGCCTGCCTCATCCGGTCCGTCGGTACCCAAGCGCGCCGGTTTCCCCACACCGGCATGATGGCGCGGAGCGAAACGGTAGGAGCAGGCCCAGCGGCGGCCCTGTCGCCGCCCGACGCTGACCAGCTTGCACGGTTGGTGACGCGCGGCCCTGTTCGGGTTCGCTTGAATATACAGGTGGAAACACAGACGGTGGCTCCTTCTGGCAACGTTGTGGCCGAAGTGCCTGGAACCGATCTCGCCGACGAAATCGTTCTGATCGGTTGCCATCTGGATAGCTGGGACATGGCAACCGGGGCGCTGGATGATGGCGCAGGATGCGGGATCGTTGTCGGCGCGGCCAAACTGATCATGGACCGTGCGTTGCCGGTGCGCCGGACGATCCGGGTTGTGCTCTACGGCGCCGAAGAGGTGGGGTTGCTCGGCGCCAATGCCTATGCACGGCGCCACGTCGATCGCCTTGGCGACCACGTCTTCGCGTCGGAAAGTGATTTCGGAGCGGACAGGATCTGGCGCTTCGAAACGAATTTTGGCGATGGGGCACTCGGCTACGCCCGGGCACTGCACGACCTGCTTGCGCCACTCGGCATTATACCGGGCAATAACGAGGCGACCGGTGGTCCTGATATCGGCGTGCTGCGTCGGGCTGGCGTGCCCGTTGTCACGCCCCGCCAGAACGGTCAGGACTATTTCGACTACCATCACACGCCCGACGATACCTTCGACAAGATTCAGCCGGACGCCTTCAAGCAGAACGTGGCGGCCTATGCGGGCTTCACGTTCGTGGTTGCCGCCACCGACTGGGATTTGCGGACGCCGCTGGCTGCCCAGGGCCTCGGATCTGAATAGGGTCGCGCCGCTCCCGCTCCTGGTTGGCGTGCGAAACGGGATTACCCTTGCCAGCCAGCATGGCCAGACCCATGATTGGCAGGCGGTTGGGCTTGTCCTCGCACTCCAGGGGGCACTGGCCCTGGCACTCTCTGCTTACGACACGGCAAATCCAGAGGACATTCTCGACCCCCAGCCCGGGAAGGGGGGAGTAAAGCGGCTTGCACCCGTGTCCCTATTACTCCGGCGGGGTGGGTCCTTGGACTACCTTTCTGACCCCGAGCGTCTTGCGATGCCCCGCGGTCAAGTGCGGGCACTGACCGCCCTGGTTGAGCGACGTAACCGGGTGCTTCACCCACTTGAAAGCGCTCCGTCCACCGGTGAAGACCTCTCCCAGGAAGTGTCGGCGGCAGTGGCGGCGCTCAACCATCTGTTGATAGACCATCCTGCATTCGATGCCGGCCGTTTTACGGTTCACATGATGGCCATCCGGGACGGCCTGCGATCGCTGGCCGCCGCGGATTGACCGTATTCCCGCCATAGCTTGGACGCGGCTGTTAATCCGCAGGTCACGGAGCATTGTTACGGTTTCGGCATGTCCCGAAAGGCGCGTTCATCCCTGGCTGTCCTGGCCCTTCTTACCGTTGCGGCAGCGCCTGCCAGCTTCACGGTTGACCAGTTGGAAGCGCTCGAACGCGAGCGAGCTGTGGCGGAAGCCGAGTTGGCTGCGCTGGAGAAGGCGTCGGGCACGACCCGCGCCGATCTGAATACGCTGGAGCAGCGGCTGATTGCAGCAGCGATGGAAAGTCGAAGGCGGGAGGAACAGGCAACCGAGGCTGAGCTCAGACTGATCAGTCTCCGGACTGACCTGATGGTTGCTGAAGAAACGCTCAAGGCGGACGACGCTGCGCTGGAAGACCTTTTGGGGCTTCTCGCTTCGTCGGGGCGGCGGCAACCTCCTGCGCTTGTGGTGTCCCCCGGCCGAATGAACAATTCTGTGCGCCGAGCGATCCTGACTGGCGACGCCGCGCCACACCTCTCGGAGCGAGTCACGTCCCTCTCAGCAGACATAAGGGCCATGAACGCACTGGAACTGGATATTCGCCAGGAGCGGGCACGCTTGGCCGCGGCAGAGGCGGTGCTCGATCTCAAGGAAGCGGAAATCCTGCAACTGACATCGCAAAAGCGCGCGGCCTTCGAGATGGCTTTGGGGCAGGCCGAGCACCTCCGCGAGCGCGTGGAAACGCTGAGTACCGAGGCAAGGACTCTCAAGACCCTGCTGGCCGCCCTTGAATCAAGCGCTCCGCCGATGCCAACCCACAAGCCAAAACCGCGGACACAGTTGGCCGCTGTCAGTCCATCCCTGACTGGAACCGTGTCGGATGCCGTGCCGGTTGGATTGCCACCTGTACCGCTGAACCCGCTTGGCGCCCAGAACCTGGGAAAGCTCGCAAAACCCGCGGCGGGTCTATTGATCCGGAGCTATGGCGACAAATTGCCTGGTGGCGGCAAGGCGCAGGGCCTGGCCATTAAAACGCGTTCCGGTGCGTCAGTTGCGGCGCCCGTCGATGCAAGAGTTGAATATTCCGGGCAGTTTCGCAGCTATGGCAAGATGTTGATCTTGCGGACAAGCGACGGATACCATGTTATTCTCAGTGGATTGGGACGCTTGCACGCCGCGCTGGGTGACACGGTAAGTGCGGGCGAGCCGATCGGTAAGATGCCGAGCCGTGCATCGCCGCCGCCGGAGCTCTATATGGAGGTTCGGCGACAAGGTGATCCCATGGATCCGGCGAAATGGATGGAATAGCCTTGATGAGGCGGGTGGTAGGAGAAGTGAGCATGCGGGCAATGTTAACCGGAGCGGCCCTTGGCGTGGTTCTCGGCGGCCTTGCCGTTGGTGTGTCGTCGATTGGCTGGTCGGAAAGCAGTCCTTCCCAGACCCGACAGGAAACCTACCGCCAGCTCGACCTCTTCGCCGAAATTCTGAGCCGGGCCCAGAATGAGTATGTCGAACAGATCGACGAGGCCGAAGCCATGGAAGCCGCAATCAACGGCATGCTAACATCGCTCGACCCCCATTCCGGTTACCTGGCGCCGGAAGAGTTCCGTTCGATGCAGGTTCAGGCGTCTGGCGAGTATGGCGGCCTCGGCATCGAGGTCACCATGGAGGATGGCTTCCTGAAGATCGTCAGCCCGATGGACGATAGTCCTGCAAGCCGGGCAAGGTTACAAAGCGGCGACCTGATCACCGCCGTGGACGGCAGCCCCGTGATCGGGCAGTCGGTGAGTGATGCTGTGAAGGACATCCGCGGCCCTGTTGGCACCGATATCGTGCTGACCATCATGAGGACCGGACAGGAGCCCTTTGACGTCACGCTGCAGCGTGAGGTGATCAGGCCGAAATCAGTGACGTGGCGGGCCGATGACAACAACATCGCCTATATCCGTATTTCGACATTCAACGACCGGACCACCGAACTTCTCGATGAGGCCGTCGAGGGCATCGAGGCAGAGCTTGGCCAGCCCAATGGCATCATTCTTGACCTGCGCAACAATGGCGGGGGCCTGCTGGACCAGGCCGTATCTGTCAGCGACATGTTTCTGTCAGGCGGAGAAGTCGTTTCGACCCAAGGCCGCCGGCAAACCGACGTGGAGCGCTATAATGCCCGCGCCGGAGAGGTTTTTCGCGACGTCCCGATTGTCGTCCTGATCAATGAAGGATCGGCGTCGGCATCCGAGATCGTCGCGGGTGCGCTGCAGGACCGTGGTCGGGCCAAGGTTGTCGGCATGACCAGCTTCGGGAAAGGGTCAGTGCAGACAGTCATCCCACTCGGGGCTGAAAAGGGAGCCATTCGGCTGACGACAGCGCGATACTACACCCCCGCGGGCCGATCGATCCAGACCACGGGAATCGAACCCGACATCGAGATTGCGAACCGTATCTTCACCGATGAAGATCTGGCGGCGCGAAACCAGTGGACCGAAGCGGACCTGCCAAACGCGCTCAACAATGAGGAGGGCGTCGAACGGCGGGAAGCGCATATCCCGTTCGACCAGCCGCCAGCCGATTATGAGGGCGAGGACTATCAGCTCGACCGCGCCATGGCGGTCTTGCTCGGCACGTATACCCGTGCGGAAACGCCGAATGCGGGCTAGTTGCGGTTTTCGTCCTTGACCGAAACATGAAGCGCGCGGGGGCCCGTCGACCCTTGGGGGCCGGGCCCGAGCGGACGTGGGGCGGTCTTCGGGGCTTGTTAACTCTGCTGGGCGAAAACTGACCGCTCTGATGGGATCCATCGTATTGAGAGGTCATCCATGCCCAAGCGGCGTGCTGCTTACCCGTCGGCCCTGAAATCGGGTGTCACCCACTTTGCAATGAGCACCGCTGTCGTCACCGGTCTGGGCATGGCCTTGGCGGCCACGCTTCACGTAACGGGTGACCCTGCCGATGCAGGGCCCACCGTCCAGGTTGCTCTCTTCGACCCGGTCGACCAGATTGAAGGACCTGACCTGAAGTCCCGGTTGCCGGACCTTAGTGTGCCGGATCTGCAAATTGCGGCCATGTTGCCAGTCGCTGAAACGCCCTCGCTCGAGCAACCAAGCCTCGGTGTGGAGTATGCGAGCTATCGGGCGCCCCAGGCGACGGTGACTGCGAACCTTGCGCCGGTTCCGACGGTTGAAGAAGGCGACAAGGCCGAAACGCTTGGCGTCAGGATCAATGGCAAGACCGTCTTGCCGGGCGAAGCGTTCAGCCAGGTTCGAGCGTTGCAGGGGTTGCCGACTGCGCCGATCGCAGGTCTGCAAACCCGGACGCGGTACGGGATGGTTCCAACGATTGCCGAGGACGGGACAGCGCCCGTCGATGCGTATGCGCGCCCCTTCGACAACCGACTCGACCAACCGACAGTATCCATCGTTCTTGGCGGGCTCGGCCTGAACTATACCCACACCAAGACAGCTATCGAACAATTGCCGCCGGAAGTGACGTTGGCGTTCTCGCCCCACGCTCGGGGATTGCGCACCTGGATTCGCAGGGCCCGCGACGCTGGACATGAGGTGTTAATCGAACTTCCTCTTGAGGCAACCGAATATGGGCGTGTTCGTCCGCATCCTCTCACCATAACAACCGACCTCTCTGACGAGGCGGTGGCTGACCGGCTCGACAGGTTCCTGGCCTCCGGCACGGGTTATTTCGGCGTGATCAACTACCAGGGCGACAAGTTGGCCCAGGACAGCGCCCAGGTTGCCCGTGTCCTTTCCAATCTCGAGTCCCGAGGACTGGCCTTCATCGAAGACGGCAGCCTGTCGAAATCCGTGTTCGAAGCTGAAGCGGAAGAGCGTTCGGTCCGGTACGCGAAGGCCGACAAGGTCATAGATACGCGGATCGATGCCAACGCGATGCAACAGACGCTCATGGCGTTGGAAACCGAGGCGACGGAGACGGGATCGTCCCTCGGGACCGCGATCGCCTATCCGATTACAATCGATGCGCTGAGGGACTGGACCGCAGCGCTTGAGGACCGTGGACTGCGTCTGGCTCCAGCGTCCTATAACTTGCCGGTGCCGTCTGTCGTTGCCCGGACCCCGGATGGAAACGATCCTGAAAATCCAGGCGATGCCACAGGGCTGGACGTTTCCGTGTTGACCGGGGAGGTGACCACTGGCGACGATTGGGATGTGGTGACCGCAAAGCCGCTGGGAATCATAGGATCGGACCGAAGCTGAGCGGCAGCGCCATCACACCCGCATATCTATGATCTCGGTGAGGGTGACGCCGAGCTGATCATCGGCGACAACCAGCCGGCCGCGAGCCATGAGCCTGTCTGACACCCAGATCTCGATGTCGTCTTTCTGCCCGGTTTCCAGGGTGACCACGTCTCCGGGCGCCAACGCCAAGAGGGTTTCAACGGGCATCCTCGCTTCGCCGATGACCACGTCTACCCGTACCGGTGCATCAAGCATCATCCGTTCAAGGGCTGGATTGTCCGGGGACGATATCGAC
>JBCBKE010000020.1:0-40383 GCA_038522375.1 Pseudomonadota bacterium | reverse complement strand
GATCCTTGTTGGTGATCCTAGCTGGCAGGCAGCAGGACCCTGTCAATGACATGTATGATGCCATTGGCGGCTTGCACGTCGGCAGAGATGACAGTTGCGTTATCGACGGTAACCCCAACAAGGATCGCATTCCGGCTTCCCCCTCGTCCCCCAACCGGAATGCGTCAGGCGGCTCTGCCTCAATGGCAGGGCCGCCACTGGTTTCGGCCGGGCCTTTTCGCGGGCCGAAACTGAGCCCCGCAGCGCCGCACATCTCACCTGACCGGCATGGCCCTGCGGCAGCGTGTAAATTGCCAGCCAGTCCAACTCGGCGCACAGTGCAATCATGAGCGGAGATACAGGTTTCTACGCCGAGGAGGGCGGCGCCCCGGATGGCGATCCACCGGAGGTTGTCTGCGGGAGCAAGGAGGTCGGTGCGCTTGCCCACCTCTATCGCGCCGAGGTGTTTCGCTCGACCACTTGGCGACAGCGGCTCGACCAGACAACGAACTGGGCTGTCGTCTCCACCGGCATCGCCCTGTCGGTCAGCTTTGCATCGGCCACGGCCTCGCCGTTCCCCATTGTCCTGGTCGGGCTGCTCTGTGTGATGTTCCTCATGCTGGAGGCCCGGCGCTACCGGTTCTTCTATGTCTGGCGGTTCAGGGCGCGGGTGCTGGAGATCGCGTTCTACGTCCCCATTCTTCGTGGTGAAGGCGCCAATATCCCCATCGATCGCGGGACGGCCCTTTCCGATGACTATGAAAGCCCGAAATACCGCATATCCATGACGCGGGCGATCGGTCGGCGGCTGCGCCGAAACTATGGCTGGATATTCGCGATCCAGGGCGTGGCCTACTTCGCCAAGATCGCCATTCACCCCACGGACGTGCCGGACCTCGGCACGTTCATCTACCGGGCCCATATCGGCCCGATACCGGGATGGGTGGCGCTGGCCGCGGGGCTCGTCTTCCATGCCGCATGGATTGTGTTTGCCTGGTACACATGGCGCCAGGAACAGACGGACAAGACCAAGATGGCCGATTTCCTCGACAGCCGGAAAGACGTGCTGGGCGAAAGCCAGATCAGTGATGCGCGCAGCGTCGAGGGGCTTGGCGGAACCTGACCGCCAGGCCCGGCCTCGCTGTTGCCTGCCCGACCGGTTACCGAGGGCGTTTCAAGTGGCTCTTCACCTGGCTCAACGCTGCGTAGCCCAGCAGATAGAGGCTAAACAGCGCCGCGATCGGTACCAGAACCCGCAGCCAGATGGGCACCTCGAAACCGGCAACGCCCGGGACATACTGGCGGGCTGCGGCATCGACCCAGGCCCAGAAGCCGTTATCATCCATGTATCCCAGCATCTCGAAATAGCTGAAGAACACAAACGGGACGAGCAGGATCTGGAGCCCGTGATTTGATTTCGCTGTGATCAGCTGGTCGGCTTCAACGATGTTGTCCTCGATGCGCCGAAGCTCGTCTCTGAGACGCATGTACGAGTCGACCTGAGGGCCAAATATGCGGGCAACGAACTCGTCATAGGTCTGCCAGCCGACAATCCGCCGGGTCCGCAGATTGGTGATCCGGTCCTGCAAGGTTGACCAGTAATAGGCTGTCCGGGAAATGCGGTAACGCAGGCCCCCGCGGACCTTGCGGGTTTCCTGTTCGACCTGGATGGTCAGGTGTTTTACCTGCTCAGCCGACGTTTCCCGGCGGCTGTTCAGATCCTCGAGACGGCGCAGGATCGCCCTCAGCCTGTCGGCCGCCTCGCGCACGAGCCGGTAGTCTATCAATGCGAACAACCGGTTGTCACCGCAGAAGTGGATGCGCCTGATCAGGCGAGCCAACTGGTTCCGGGACGGCCCGTCATAAAGCATGAAATAATTGGACTCTGCGACGGTACCATCTGTCTCCTGCTCGTGGCCAAAGGACGATCCGAAGATTGCGAGCCCATCCAGGAAGCCGCAAAGGATGGCGTTGCCTCCCTGGTAGTCATCAGACCTGAGCCGCGCACGGCGGAAGCCGAGAATGCGGGTGAAGAACCCGGGATGGCGGTTCAGCATCCTTTGAAGCGCAACAAAATTGGGGTCGGTCAGCCGGTGATTACCGGGGACGCCCGCGCTCATGTCCTTGTTGGGTGGCGGCGTCAGGTACTGCTCCACCACGACCGGGCGGTCGATTGTCGTTTCCGGTTCGAGATCAACAAGCAACTGTTCGCAATGGTCGGCAAACTGGTCTTCATTGTCAGCCCGGCGAAGGACCATGCCCTTGAAAATCGCAACCGTCTGATACGGGTGGTCCAGGCCGAGGGAATCCAGGAACACGCGCGGGTCCTCCGTCCCGGCAAGGTGGTCGGACCAGAAACCATCATAGATCATGTCCATGAACGCCTGGTTTGCGATGTCATTATGCGTCCATTCAAGCCGCTCATGATCATCGCACGATAGCGCCGTCAGTGTCTTGACCAGGCGCTCACCGTAACTCTTTTCCGATTGTCCAACGGCCGGATAGGCCCGGAGATTGACGGAGATGTACTCGGTGTGGATGTCGATGATGATCTCGATCGGCACGCCAAACCTAACGACCGACACAAAGATCGAACGATAGCGGTCGTAAACGGCAGTGGCATTGGCCGGCTTTCGGTCCGACAGCGGATCGCCGAAACGGGTACCCGCCTCGCCGTTGGTCAAGCCGTCGAGATACCCGTTGAGGTGATCGAAGATGGTTGCCAGCCGCACCTTCCGCCGACTGGCATCGGTTTTTCCGTTTCGCCTGCGCCAGAACGGGCGAGCCGGCGGCAACTGGCCGTTTGCCGTAACGGGGTCAGCGTCCCAATCGGGGCGAAACGTGTATTGCCGTGTCAGGCAAGGCGTGTCGACCAGATAGGTTGGCCGCCGGTCGGCCAATAGTGAAATCTGTGCCATAGGCGGCCCCCAAGGCTCGAACTGGCCCCCGCCACCCGCAACCTGTCAAACACCTTATCCCGCAGGACCGCGCCGGCCACCACCCTCGCTTTGCCGTCGCGACAGGAAAGCAAGGCGTTCGAAGAGCGCGACGTCCTGCTCGTTCTTCAGAAGGGCCCCATGGAGCGGTGGGGTGAGCCTTTCGGGGTCCTGCTCGCGGATGGTCTCAAGGTCGATATCCTCGTTCATGAGGAGTTTCAGCCAATCGAGCAGTTCCGATGTGGACGGTTTCTTCTTCATCCCCGGCACTTCGCGCATGGCGTAGAATGCGGTTAGCGCCTCTTTCACGAGTTTCGGCTTCACGCCCGGATAGTGCACGTCGACAATCTCGCGCATCACCTGCTCGTCGGGGAACTTGATGAAGTGGAAGAAGCACCGGCGCAGGAAGGCGTCAGGCAGCTCCTTCTCATTGTTCGACGTTATGATCACGATAGGCCGCTGGACCGCCTTCACCGTCTTGTCCAGCTCGTAGACATAGAATTCCATCCGATCGAGTTCCTGAAGCAGATCATTCGGGAATTCGATATCGGCCTTGTCGATCTCGTCAATCAACAGGATAGGCCGCTCCGAGGCTTCGAAGGCTTCCCAGAGTTTGCCCTTCTTGATGTAGTTGGCGATATCCTTGGCGCGTTCTTCACCCATCTGGCCGTCACGCAACCGGGACACGGCGTCGTATTCATAAAGACCCTGCTGGGCCTTGGTCGTGGATTTGATGTGCCATTCAATCAACGGCATGCCCAGGGCCTTGGCAATCTCGATGGCCAGCACGGTCTTGCCGGTGCCGGGCTCGCCCTTGACCAGAAGCGGACGCTCGAGCGCAATGGCGGCGTTAACCGCCACGCGCAAATCATCGGTGGCCACATAGTCCTTGGTGCCTTCAAAGCGCATCGCTCGGTCCTTCCCGGAAATCTGACTGTTCGCTGAGACATTAAGCCCTTGGCTCCAGAGGGCAACTTTTCCCTAAGGGCAGCGTCCGGATCGCTGAAGAAACGCCTGGTGGTCCGAAGCGCCCAACGCTCACCTTTAGTTAATGAACTTCGGCGAATTAATAAGGAACACAATGATTTAAGTGATTCGGTCGCCACAATGCCGCTCAAATTATCCCTGAAGCCCGGCGAGACGTTTATCGTGAACGGCGCTGTCGTCCGCAATGGCGAACGGCGCGGTATCCTGCTTTTGGAAAACCAGGCGCGTATTCTGCGCGAGAAGGATATCATGCAGCCGGAAGACGCCAACACGCCGACCGGGCGGGCGTACTTTGCGATCATGCAGATGTACTTGCTCGGCGACAGCGAGGGCGCTGGCTATGATCAGGCGTGCGAAGCGCTGGCAGACCTGGCGCCCACCGATGCCGATCTGGCCATGGCCCTCTCGCGGGAAGTCGCCAGCGGGAACCTCTACAAGGCCCTGTCACGGTGCCGAAAGGCGTTGGCGGCTGAAGGTCGCAACAGTGCGCCAGCCAGGGAGGTGTCCCATGGCTGATGGACATCCCCATGGCGGGGGCGAAGACTTCGACGTGATCGATCCGGCCAGTCTCGATGAGATCATCCGGCAAATCGAGGCGGGTCAGCCCGTTCCTGGCTACGGGATCGACCTTGGCGGCGGCTGTATAGCGCGGGCCGATGGGCCCGGCGGCGAGCGTGGCCTATTACAGCGTCTCAAGGGCCATCGGCTCCTCCTTCGTATCGCTGCCAGCGGTACCGTGCTCGAACCTGGGGAAGAGACGCCGGCGGTCATGCCAGAAGTGAAATCGCTGCTCGACGCGGTGCGCAAGGCCGGCTAGACGCCGCGGCCATGAGCCCAGAACTCCTTTCCGAAGCTGTCGCGGTTTTCGTGACCTTTTTCGTGCTGATCGACGCGGTTGGCGTTGCCCCTGTCTTTGCCGCGCTTACGGCGCAGGGTGATGGGTCATACCGCCGGAAAATGGCGATCAAGGCCACGATCGTGGCTGCCATCATTATCGGCTTCTTCGCCTTCGCCGGGACATGGCTACTTGGCGCGATGCATATCTCCATCGCCGCGTTCAAGGCAGCAGGCGGAGCATTGTTATTCCTCATCGCCCTGGACATGGTGTTCGAAAAGCGAACCGAGCGCCGTGAGAGCCGGGCCGAAGATGTCATGTCTCACCATGACGATGCCGATCCCCCGGAAGACATTTCCGTTTTTCCGATCGGTATCCCGATGATTGCCGGTCCAGGAACGATTGCCGCGATCATGTTCTATATGGCGGAAGCGGAGTCGGTCCTGGAGAAGGGCGTCATTCTTGGCGCGCTGGGTCTCAACCTCCTGCTTGTCCTTGTGATCTTTCTCGCTGCCGGTCCGCTTGTCCGCGCCATGGGCCCGTCCATCGCCGGCGCCGTCACGCGCATTTTCGGGGTCATTCTGGCCGCCCTGTCGGTCCAGCTCCTGCTCGACGGCGTCGCCGAATCCTTTGGTCTCGGCTCAGGCGTAGGATGAGCTTGAGAACCTGTTCTGGAGTTGCCGCTGCACCGCCATCGCAGCCTGCCAGAACAAAAGCAGCAAGGCTGCGGCAAGGCCGACAACCTGCAGAACGGTATAGCGGGAGACCGAAACACCGGTGCGGGCCATATCGAGAATATCCTCGCCTATCTGCGTTTCCAAGGCTGTCGCCCGGTCCCCGCCTGCCTCGACCACGGTTCGCATCCTGCGCAGGTCATTGCCATCCTCGATGTGTTCGATCAGTGCAACAGCGCTAACGCTGCTGGTCGCATCCGCGATGGCGGCCACTTGTTGCAGGGTCCAGCTCAGGGGGTTGAGGCCCGACGGTGTGAGGGTGTCCCGAAACGCGGCTTCCACCTGACCGGCACGCTGGTTCGACGACAGGGTGTCTTCCAATGCGGTGCCAAGCCGGACCCGGAGTTGGGCGGCTGGCATGGCCGCGTCAAGCGCCCGTTCGAGCCGATTGACGAAGGCGGGTGTGAGACGGTTTGCCCGTAGCGCCGATCGCAGCACCGACGCTGCTTTCCCGGCTCCTTCGGGGCTCACGGTTTCAAACGGTGGTGCCAGCAAACTCACACCGGTCAGGCGAAGTTCAATGCCGGGGTCGTCGGCGTCGCGCAGCCACCGCCGGCTGTGGCGCGACAGATCGTCGAATGTGCCCAGGAGTGAAAACTGGGGCGTCCGTTCAGAGGGGCGTCGCGATAGCGGAGCGAGTGTGTCAGCCGATGTCACTCGCAACCCATCCAGGCTTACTTCACCTGTTGGCTGCTCGGTTTCGTCTCCGAGAACTGCAAGGGGGTTGCGCGGTCTGCGGGCCGGATCGGGCACGGCTGATAGGGGCTGCAGCTTACGTTCATATCGTGCGCGGACGTCGCTCGGCAGGAACAAGACAGCCGCTTGCAGCAGTTTCTGATCGGCCGTTCCAAATGGAAAATCGCGAGCTGCCGCGGAAATCGCTGTCTGGTCCAGCGAATCCAGCATGTGAGGCGCTGCGAGCAGGAAACCGCGTGCGGCGGGAATATTGTTGTCACGTAACGCCTGGTCGATCCGGTCTGCCCAGAAGGCGCGGCGGTTGACACTGCGAGGCACGATATCGGCAAAGGCCATATCGACCCGCTCACGGGTGGCAACGATCGCTTCAATCCTTGGTTCCGGCGCAAAGTTCTGCGCCGCAAACAACCCACTGATCGCATTCGCGGCCAGGAACGGCGTCAGAAGCATCACCGTGTTGAACACGACTGCTTGGATCCAGCCAGGCGAGTGGTCGCCTTTCCGGTGTTTGAGCGCCATTGGAAACGTGTCCCTGGATCAAGGGTGGAGGCCCTATAGGTCACGGGACAGTGGGTGGGATCAAGGGCAGAAGTCAGGGCGTGACAGCTTATCAATGTTGACAGGGGTACCAGTCACCGGCGGCGCGTTGCTGGCCTCGATCTTGCTTGCCCGCGAGGGGAGTGAGGCGCCACGGACCGGCCGGCAGTGTGTTGCGCCGGGCGCAAATGGAAACAGCGAACTGATGTCTGCAACTGCCATAAAAACATCGCACAAAACGGTGATTGCGATCATGGCCGATGTCCGACTTTTGCCGTTGCGGACTGATCCACCTGGCGATATAGCGGCGCCAAGAGCGTAGAGGATTGTGTTGTCATGAGCGCGCCTGGTTCCAATGGATACAAGCCGAGTGAGGCTGAAGACTTCATGTCAGATCGCCAGCAGACCTACTTCCGTGAAAAGCTCCTGGCTTGGAAGGAAGAGATCCTGACAGGCTCGAAGACAACGATCTCCAATCTCCAGCAAGACTCGTCTGCGCTGCCGGACTTGGTGGACCGGGCCTCGGCCGAGAGCGACAAGGCCCTGGAATTGCGAACGCGAGACCGCCAGCGGAAGCTGATTTCCAAGATCGAAGCAGCGCTGCGGCGGATTGATGAGGGAACCTATGGCTATTGCGAAATGACCGGGGAGCCGATCAGCCTGCGCCGTCTGGAGGCCCGGCCAACCGCAACTCTGAGTCTTGAGGCTCAGGAGGCCCACGAGCGCAAGGAGCGGACTGTCCGCGACGATTGACGTCACGCGACAGCCCGGCCGCCCCGTCGGTGTAACACACCCAGTCCAAAGGCCTGTCCCGGTGACCGGGATCTTACCGCTTCTCACCCAACGCCCGGCGGTTTATCGCTTGCCGATCCGTATGCGTCCTAATTACAGCGGAACTGCAAAGAGAGTCCTAAGAGGTGAGGACTTTTTGCGGCAAATCGTGCGATTCCGTGTTTGCGGCTGGGAAATCGAGACTAGACGTCACGTCAGCGCACAACCCCTAACCAATCGTTAACCACATCCTCTGACAAGTTAAGCCAATCGATCACGCTAGGCGTTTGCCATGACCACACCCTTCGACGGGCCCCGCAAGGTGCGTAGCCATGACCTGGCGCCGCCACCGCCCTCGCGTTCGACATCTCAAAAGGCGAACCGTCCTGACGTCGCAGCTGGCGATCGATCCACGTCAGCAGCTGAGCGCGTCCTGAAATCGGATAATCTGAGACAGCCGGACCCGCATGCGATGAAGCTGCCGCGAAGTGCGCGCAATGTCTTGAGCGCGGCGGAAATTGAAGCGCTCCTGCGGCCAGACCTCTCCGATGTGCCGGAGATGCCGGCTGGACGCGAAGAAGAGGACTTCGAGGGTTTGGGACTTGGCGCAGGCGGACAAAAGCTGGCGATCCAGTGTTCCCGCTTCCTGGCCGGGTTGACCCATGCCCTTCAGGACGAGGGGAAGCTCGGGGTCCTGTTCTCGGTAACGAAAACCGGGCTTGGGCCCTTTCGCCAAGGTGTCGCAGCGGTTCAGCGCGATAGTGTTTTCATCTGCTTTGCCAATGATGCCGGCACTGTGGGTGCCGTCTTGTCGCTACCCCACAGTGCTGCGATCGCCCTCGTCGAGCGCGCCAGTGGCGCATCGCTTGACCTGGCCTTTTCTGCCAGGCCGCGGCGCCTGACAGACCTCGACCGGCATGTTCTGCGCATCGGATTCGGTCCGGCCCGCGATCATCTGTCGGGCCAGACCGGTATGCGCGTCTATGGCGACCGGGCGCAGGCGGAAGCAACCATCCCGCCGGGAGATTCTGTTCGGATGGGCGTTTCTGTCCAACTGGGCGCCCGCACATGGCCGGCGACGTTCTTCGTGGAGCCCAGTCTCCTCAACCAGGCGCAGGACCAGGTTCCTGGAGGCATGAGGGAGCGGGAAATCTCCGCGAGCGATCGGATTGAAGCCCGTGAACCGCTTGAGATGACCGTTGTCCTGACGGCCAGGATTGCGTCACTCAGTGTGCCGCTGTCGCGGATAACGGCCCTCAAACCCGGCAAGACCTTGCTATTGGGGTTGCCCGCCGACCAGCCGGTCAGCTTGCTGAACGGAGACCGCAATGGACACGTGGTGGCCGAAGGTGATGTTGGAAGACGGGGCAGCAAGCTCGCTATTCGTCTGATTGAAAAGTCGCCGCGTTATCGCCTATAGCTCCACCGCCCAACGGCTGCTGTGAGTTAGCGCCATCCTAAGGTCTCTATGGCAATGGTGCAGCCATGACGAACACCGTTATCTGGTCGCTGGCCGGCACCTTGCGCGCGCCTTTGGGGCTGGCGATCGCCGTTGGGCTGGTCGCGGGCGTCGCATTTCTCCCCCTGTCCGAGCCTGTCCTGCCCCTTGGTGACAAGGGTAACCACGTCGTCGCCTTTCTTGCCCTGTCCTGTGTTTCGCGCCTCTGCGGGGTCGCAGTCGCTGAACAATTGGTCCGGCTTTCCGTATTGGCGGTGTTGATCGAAGGATTGCAGGCTTTGCCGTTCATCGCCCGGGAAGCGTCGGTTATGGATGCGATGGCGTCTCTGGCAGGTCTTTTCATCGGCATACTTTTCCAGCTCATCTTCTGGCGCACGCGGGCCGTGTTGTCATCTTGGTCAGGGAAGGGCTGCGCCAATCACTTGCTGCGCATCCGAAAGTGTGCGGAAAAACCTTGAGAAAATTCTTGGTACGAGCATGGACGCATCTCCCGATCAGTCCCTGAGCCATGACAGCGGGGTTTCGCTTTGCCTGAACTGTGATGCTGAGCTGCGGGGGCCCTACTGCGCCGTATGCGGACAACGGTCGGACAACCCCAGGCGACTGGTGATTGGCCTTGTCCAGGATGTCATCGTCGATACGATTTCGATCGACAGCAAGCTGGTGCGTACCCTTGGGATGCTCTTCTGGCGGCCTGGTCGCCTCGCGCGCAATTACATTGATGGAAAGCGGGCGCGCTACACCGCGCCGTTCCGGCTCTACCTGTTTTCGTCGCTGATTTTCTTCCTGTTGGCCTGGTGGGCAACGCCGTTTGCGGACATCGAGTCCGGCATCGTCGGCAGCAACGCCGGTGCCGCGGAGATTGCTGGTGTCGATGGAGACGGCAATGGGGACGAAGCCCTCGACGAAAGTGTCATCCTATCTGCCGACGAAGGCCCGCCGGATATCGACTGCGAAATCGACACGGATGGGGCGCCCTCTTCCTTCGGCCAGCGTATTTGTCCGGCTGTTCAAAGTCTGGTCAATCAACTTTACAATGCCCAGCAACGTGTCCGCGAAGACCCACGATTGTTTCTCACACAAGTCAGGAGCAACATTCCTCGGGTGATGCTTTTGGCGCCGGTTATCTACGCTGGCATGCTCGCGTTACTTTATATCTACAGGCGAAAAATCCTGATCTATGATCATCTGATTGTCAGCCTGTACATGCATGCGGCGTTTTACACCTTTCTGTCGGCATACCTGATCCTGGACCTGTTGCCGCTGGTCGGCTGGCTTGCAGCGCCCCTGATTGTCTGGGCCTCGTTGCAACCCTTTGTCGTCTTCCGCCAAGCCTACGGATCGAACTGGTATTCGGTCGTGATCAAATACGCGCTGTCGAACTTTCTCTACCTGGTCTCGGTTATGCTTTTGCTCGTTTTTGGTGTGGGATTCTCGCTTTATCGTAGCTGAAGGCAGGCGCCGATCAGATTTGCACGGCTCTCGATGACCTGTGGAAAATGTGAGCATGAATTCCCGATTCGGGCGAAATCTCTCCGAACCCTCATCCGCAAACCGAATTCAATACGGTATAATCCGTAGCTTGAGTGCAACACGTCAAGCGCGATCAGAGCCCGTTCTGGCTCGGCTTGACCAAGCTGGTAGGAGGCGACCATGGCAAAAGCACGTGCGCAAGCGGAAACGGTTGGAACCGCAAACCGGACCTATGCCGAGCGGTGTGCAGGGGATGGCGAGGGAACTGAAACGGAAACCAAAACAGCGGGTTGGCCGACCATTTGGGCCAGTGAAACGGTTTTCACTGCGCCGGCAGAGCATTGGACCAGAACAGTCGGCACCCTGACGGGATTATATCAGTTGCGTGTCCGCAAAGACTTTGAGATGCTTGCAGGGCTGTCACTGTGTCGCACACCACAAGAGGTTGGCGCCCTTTGGGTCAGGACAGCCTGCGAAGCGGCCACCGATTATGCCGACGCACTCGGCAAGGTTGTGGCGAAAGAAAAGTAGACCGGCTTCACCTTTGCGAGGAAGAAAGTTCGGCACGGGAGGATGACATGGCAATACGGTTACCGAGTTTGCGACGACGCCGGTCAAAGGCCACGGCACTTCCTGTTTCCGATGGTGCCACCCTCGCTCCGACCACCGCAGAGGTTAGCCGGACCAAAACGCTTGCGAGGCAGCGGTTCGAGCGCGCGGATGCTGCACTCGGCGAGGAGCGGTTGATCGGCGCTGCCCCTACGGCCGTCGCCGCCCACGATCCAATGTCAGCCTGAAGCGGATCTGGAACGAACCCACTGGTTTGCGAGCGAAGCGTTTCGCTAATGCAGTTTTGCAAAGCGACACTCCGGGGCGAATCGAACGATCGATGCTTCAGGATTTCTGGTGAGCGGCCTTGGCCACTGGACGCATGAGCCCCTCCTGGGCCACGGAAGCCACGAGCTGGCCGGACTGTGTGAAGACCGAGCCCCTGTTGAAGCTGCGGGCGCCGCCCGCGTGTGGTGCATCCATCGAATAAAGCAGCCAGTCGCTGAAATCGACGGGTGCATGAAACCACATTGAATGGTCGAGACTGGCGCCCATGACTTCGCCGGTCATCCAGGAGACGCCATGGGGCCGCTGGGCTGTGCCCAGCAGGCGCATATCCGATGCGTAGGCGAGCAGGCATTGGTGGAGCGAGGCCGGCACGTCAATCTCGCGTGCCATGCGGAACCAGAGATGACTGACATCGGGTTTCGGTATCGGGTCGAGCAGTGGCATGGGGTCGATTTCCCGCATCTCCACCGCCCGTGGGCGGGTGAACTCTTCGCGGAAGCGCTTCGGAATACGATCGACGATCTCGACACGGAGGGCTTCGCTCGTAGGCAGGGAGTCCGGCCCCTGGACATCGGCCATCTGATGCTGGTGATGCCAGCCTTCCTCCTCGACATGGAAAGAGCACGCCATGTTGAATATCTGTTTGCCATGCTGGATGGCAACCACGCGGCGGGTTGTGAAGCTGCCGCCATCACGTGCGCGATCGACTTCATAAATGATGGGGATTTTCGGGTCGCCAGGACGGATGAAGTAGGCGTGCAGCGAATGGCATAGCCGGTCTTCCACAGTCCGGTAGGCCGCCGCCAACGCCTGGGCAATCACCTGGCCGCCAAAAACGCGCTGGCTGGTGGCCTCGTCGGGACTCTCGCCGCGGAAGAGATCGAGCTCCAACCGTTCAAGATCGAGGAGGTCCAGCAGGTCCGTGACGGGATCGCTCATGGGCGTGGCCCTTTTCTGTGGTGTTTGATGTGCATCTGCTAACACCGCACACTTTGCCGGGGAAGGAAAACCGTCTGGCCGGCCGGGCCGAGCCAGCCCCATTGCGCGAACGCGAACCGAATGCGAAACTTCGCCCCATGGATGATCAGGGTCAGGATATCGAGCGGGACGACGCAACGCTCTCCATGTTTGGCGATAGCGAGGACGCTGCTGCAACGGGGGCGTCTGGCTACCAGGTGTTGGCGCGGAAGTATCGTCCGCGCCGATTTGAAGACCTGATCGGCCAGGAGGCCATGGTGCGCACCCTGACCAACGCTTTTGCGACTGATCGCGTCGCCCACGCCTTCATGCTCACCGGCGTGCGCGGGATAGGCAAGACCACAACTGCTCGCCTACTTGCGCGAGGTCTGAACTACACCTCGGATCACCATGACGGACCTTCGGTGGACCTCCAGCCCTTGGGTGTGCACTGCCGAGCGATCATGGAGAGCCGGCATCCCGATGTGCTCGAACTGGACGCCGCATCCCGAACCGGCGTGGCTGACATGCGTGAGCTGCTTGACGGGGCGCGGTATGCGCCGGTGTCGGCCCGCTTCAAGGTCTACATCATCGACGAAGTGCATATGCTGTCGATTGCTGCGTTCAATGCCCTGTTGAAGACGCTTGAAGAGCCGCCAGCCCATGTGAAGTTCATTTTTGCTACGACCGAGATCCGCAAGGTGCCCGTAACGGTGTTGTCCCGGTGTCAGCGGTTCGACCTGAAGCGCCTCGATCCTGCGGGCCTCGCCATTCATCTGGGGCGTGTCGCAAAGACCGAAGGCGCAGACGTGGACACCGAAGCCCTCGGCCTGATCGCCCGCGCTGCGGAGGGATCGGTCCGCGACGGACTGTCGATCCTCGATCAGGCCATTGTCCAGAATGCCGAAGGCGCACCGGTCGGTTCGGCCCAGGTGCGAGACATGTTGGGCCTTGGCGATCGTGCACGTCTCCTCGATGTTTTCGACCAGGCAAGCAAGGGGGACGGCAAGGCCGTTCTTGCAGAACTCGATGATCAGCTCCGCGCCGGCGCCGATCCCTTGATCGTGCTGAAAGACCTGCTTGATATCGGTGCTGACGTCTCCGCCGCACAGGCGACCGGGGAAGGTTTTGCCGGGCCTGCACCTGCCGATTGGACCGCCCGGATCAAGACGCTGGCTAGCCGTCTGTCGCCCGCCGAAGCCGCTCGAACTTGGCAAATCCTCCTGCAAGGCTACAAGGACACACAGACGGCGCCGGATCCCTCGGTTGCGCTGAAGATGGTCCTGCTTCGGCTGGTGGCTGCGGCCGGCTTGCCATCGCCGGAGGATGCGGCACGGATGATTGCGCAGGGTGGCGGCCAGCCATCGCGCCCGACGGGCACCGCTGTTTCCGATGCGTCGCCCGAGGGGCCCCAGAGTTTCGCCGATGCTGTCGCGCTCATGGAGGCGCGAAAGGAGATAAGGCTGGCGGGCGATGTTGAAACCTGGCTCCAGCCGGCGGGTTTTCGCTTTGGTCATGTCACCTGCGCCGTGAAGGATGGCGCACCTGCGGACGTGCTTCAGCGCTTTGCAGCCTTTCTGGAGTCTGAAACGGGGGCTGAATGGACGATCGAGCGTGCATCGGCTGGCGGCGAGACGCTGCGCGATCGGGCTTCGCGCATCAAGGATGAGAAAATCGCAGACGCGAGTGCCCATCCTGAAATCGAGGCTTTCCTCAACGCAATTCCTGGCGCCAAGGTCGTTGATGTTCG
This sequence comes from Pseudomonadota bacterium, assembly GCA_038522375.1. Classification (GTDB taxonomy): domain Bacteria; phylum Pseudomonadota; class Alphaproteobacteria; order Caulobacterales; family Hyphomonadaceae; genus UBA5336. The sequence goes on along the minus strand of JBCBKE010000020.1, from coordinate 26,432 downwards.
TCAGGAGGGTCCCGGCCAGTCGGCAAGCGCTTCCGGCGCTGATAATGTCGTCGAAATGAAGACGCCGGCCAAGCGCGTTCGGCATTAGTCCGCCGCCACTTTCCCATCCTCCAGTCGATAAAGGACCTTCCCATGAAAGACCTCGCCAAGATCATGCGCCAGGCCCAGGAGATGCAATCGAAGATGACTGAGGTTCAGCAGAAGATGGACGACATCGAGGCTGAAGGGGTGTCAGGCGCGGGCCTTGTAACCGTCAAGCTGAAGGGCAAGGGCGAAATGATTGGGTGCACCATTGATCCATCCCTGATGGGGGATGAGGCCGAGATCGTTGAAGACTTGCTGAAAGCCGCGCACAGCGACGCTCGCAAACGGTTGGACGAAGCCATGCAGGCCGCGATGCAAGAGGTCACCAAGGATCTCGGTGGCGGCATGCTGCCGGGCTTCAAGTTGCCGTTCTGAGCCGATCAGTCCCGTGCGGATCCTGTCCTTGGCAATGGCCGTACCCGTCCTCGCTTGCGTTGCGTCGACCCAGGAAACCGGCCAAACCCGGGGCTGGATCGAGCACGCGCGCATCCTTCCCCATGGTTTACTGCTGGAAGCCAAGCTCGACAGCGGTGCGCGTACGACATCCATCCACGCCGAAATTCTCGATCCTGATACCGTGGTCGAGGAAGCCCCCGCGGAAATGACCTCGACCATGATGGCAGACACCGAGGCCGATGCCGCCGCCCGCATGGCGGGAATGGTCGTGAATGGGTCGGTTCCCGATGATCCACCGGAGGGGCAGGTCACGCCCGTCGCCGAGGCCGCGATGCCCGATGCCATGCCGCACACGATCACGTTCCGGGTCACGAATTCGAACGGGACCGATATCGTACTTCGCCGGCCTATTGTGCGTTGGGTCGATATCCGGCGCCGCGGTGGGGGGACGATCCGTCGGCCAGTGGTGCGGCTTGAAATCTGTATTGCGGGGCTTCGCACCGAGGGCGAGGTCAACCTGGCGGACCGGACGGGGTTCAACTATCCCCTCCTTGTCGGCCGCAACATGCTGGGCGATACGCAAATCCTCGTTGATGCACGACAGATGCATGTGGCCGACATGGCATGTCCGTCCAAGGGATAGGGAGCACGGAGGGCTTGGGCTTGTCCTTGGCCGCAAATCGCCGACATTAGCGCCATGAGCGAGCGCATTGCCGGTCCTGAAATCCTCAAGATGATTGAACTCATCGGAAAACTTCCAGGCCTTGGGCCACGCTCGGCCCGGCGGGTGGCACTGCATCTGCTGAAGCGACCTGACAGCCTATTGGTCCCCCTGGCCGAAGCCCTGGCCGACGCTGGGGCAAAGATCGGCCCATGTTCAACCTGCGGGAACTTCGACACCCAGGACCCCTGCGCAGTATGCCGAGCGCCTGGCCGCGATGACAGCATCCTCTGTGTCGTCGAGGACGTCCCAGACCTTTGGGCCCTGGAAAGGGCCGGTGCATTTCGTGGCCGCTATCACCTGCTGGGCGGTGTGCTATCGGCCCTCGACGGGGTCAGCCCCGAAGACCTGAACATTGGTTCACTCATCGATCGGGTACGTGCCTCGGATGGTGCGATCAGCGAAGTGATCCTGGCCCTGAACGCGACGGTCGATGGGCAAACGACAGCCCATTATGTTGCAGATCTGCTTGAACCGCTGGGAGTGACCGTGAGCCGGCTTGCCCATGGCGTCCCCGTCGGCGGCGAGTTGGACCATCTCGACGATGGCACCCTCGCCACAGCGCTTCGCGCGCGCCGATAGTACTATTCGACGGCCTTTTCGACGGCACGCTTCCAGGCGGCGCGTTCCTGGTTTCGCTTCCAATAGGCCTGCAGGGCAGGGTAGGGGCCGAGTTCGCCCAGCCTGTCGGCCATCGAGACGATGTAACTGATCCCGATATCCGGGATCTGGAACGCATCGCCCAGAATATAGGGCTTGTCCGAGAGTTCCTTCTCAAGCGTACCGAGATGCAGGGCTGTCTCTCCCTCCGCGAAGGCGCTCATGATCGGTGGTTTCGGATCCTCTCGCATCAGGATCAGTTTGAAGATCAGGGGCACGAATGCCGATCCTTCAGGGTAGTGCAGCCAACGAAGGTAGTTGGCGTAGGCGACGTCGTCTTCCCGGCTGGGCGAGAGCGCGTTCTCAGTGTCGTAGCGGTCTGCGAGAAACGCGGCGATAGCACCGCTCTCGGTCAGCATTTGGCCATCAATCTCGATCGATGGCGATTTACCCAGTGGCGTGGCAGCCTTGATGTCGTCCTGGGACCGGCCATCGGCGCCCCGCAGATAGACCTTCAGCTCATAGTCGAGCTCAAGCTCTTCAAGAAGCCAGACCGTAAAGATGGATCGGCCGACGCGGAGGTGGTGAAGAACAATCATGGTCGGCGTTTCCTAGGAGGTTTCAGCTATATCGATGCGGTAGATTGCGCCATCGAGATCAGACGTGGCGAGATACAGGTGACCATCCGCGCCGTGCACGACATCGCGGAAACCAAGCCCGTCACCCAACTCTATTTCTTCGGTACCAAGGGGCTGGCCGTTATCGTCCAGATCGACGCGGACCAGCTTTCGCCCGGCCGGTCCGTTCATGGCGCCAATGAAGAGGTCGCCGGTCCAGCCCGGATACACATCGCCGGTGTAAAGCACCATGCCGGACGGCGCGATGGATGGGACCCACTTCACGACCGGTTGGGCCATGCCTTCCTTCTCGGTTTCGCCCGTGATGACTGAGCCGTCATAGTTCACACCATAGGTGATTTCCGGCCAGCCATAATTCGTGCCAGCGGTGAGGATGTTGAGCTCGTCTCCTCCCTTGGGACCGTGCTCATGGGCGTAGATGATGTCCCGCTCGCTGTCGTAGGCCAGGCCCTGCACGTTGCGGTGGCCGTAGGTGAAAACGGCGGGATCTGCACCTTCCGTATCCGTAAAGGGATTGTCTGCTGCTGGCGTGCCATCATCGTTGAGCCGGACGACCTTGCCGAAGTGATTGGCGGTATTCTGCGCCTCGTCCATCCACGAAAAGCCATCTCCGAGGCCTACCAACATGGTGCCATCGTTCAGGAACTCGATCCGGGAACCGAAGTGAAGCCCGCGTTTCTTGCCTGGCATGTTGGCGGCGAAGATTTCTTCGACCCCTTCAAGGGACATGGAGTCCTCGCTCAGTGTGCCGCGCGCAAGCACCGTGTGATTTTCGTCTTCGGTGCCCTTGGAATAGCTCATGTAGACCAGACGATTGGTCTCGAACGCAGGATGCAGTGCGACGTCCAGGTATCCGCCCTGGCGTAGCACGAGCGCATCGCTGGGCGCGCCGCCGACAGGGCTTTCGACCAGGGCACCGTCCCTGATCAGCCGAAGCCGGCCCTCCCTTTCGGTCACCAGCATGTCGCCATTGGGCAAAACCGCGATCCCCCAGGGAAACTCGAGACCGCTGGCGATCTCAGTCACGGCGGGTGCAAATGTCGATGACGCGTTGGCGGCTGATGCGCTGGGCTCGCCAGAACAAGCCGACAGCGCAAGCGCCGGTGCCCCGGCCAGCAGGAACGGATGGAGGGGTGAGCGCGTGAGCATGGCGGAGCCTCTAGGTTTTTTGATTGCTTGCCGCAGCATATCGGCGTCCCGCGCGCCCCCGGCAAGCGCGTTTCCCAAAAAAGGGCGATCCAGAAAGGATCGCCCAGGCACCCAAACGGGTCGCGCGTCCCTTGAGGGGCACGCGACTGCGCTCGAGGAGATTTTACCAGGTTTTGGCCACGGTGATCCCGTAGGTCGCCGGTTCGTTGAGGAAGACGTTGGTGAACAATCCGGAGCTGTCATCGGTCAGATAGGCGCCGGTGATCACGTCATCGTCGGCAATGTTCTTGCCGAAGGCTTCGATGGTCAGGTTCCTGTCGGTGTTGATCAGTTGGATGGACAGGTTGATGTTGTCCCAACTCTCAAGCTGGTCGCGCGATGTGTTCCACACGCGGGAGAACGCATCGTCCTGATAGTAGTAATCGCCGCGAAGGCGGAGATCCCAGGCCGATCCAGAGAGTTGTTCGAAGGTATATTCGGCACCGATGTTGAACGTCATTTCCGGCGTCCCGGGCAGGGCGTTGCCGTCAAGATTTACAGCATCGCCGTCGAAGGGCTGGAGCGCGGTGGCCGTCTGCGTGACACCTTCGGAGTCGACATACGATACCGTCACGCCGTCCAGCCCGAATGCCGCCTCCTGGCCCGCAAAGGCACCGTCGCAGAGCCCCAGCGTGGCGCCTGGATCCAGGGCGCCGGCTTGTATGGCTCCCAATACGGTGGCGTAACCTGTGGCTGACACGACGCAGTTTGCTGCGCCGGCGAACTGTTTCAGGACGACGAGATCGTCCCGTCCATTCGTCCTGTCGAGCACGTCAATACCAAAGGTGTCTACAACCTGGGCGTCCAGCAGGCCGAGATTGGCGTTGATGACGAAGGTTGAGGCGGGATTCCAGACCGTTTCAAGCTCAAGACCCGTGATCTCAGCATCCACGTTGAAGTTGGCGGAGGTACGGTTGATGATCTGTGTGATCTGATAGCCTTCATAATTGTAAAAGAAGGCCGTGGCGTTGGCCTGGACTGCGCCGCCACCGAATGTGTTCTTTGTTCCGATTTCGTAGGAGTCGATGAATTCGGGCTCAAACGTCTGCGGGAAAAAGTCTGCACCTGCCGGTTGCGGCGGGTTGATGCCGCCGCCTTTGTAACCGCGTGAGTAGAAGGCGTAGAACAGGGAATCGTCCGACCAGGAGAGGTCTGGCGACCAGTCGAAACCAAACCGTCCCGTTGTCTCTTCGAACTGGACATTATAGGTGCCATCGCCTGCGTCATCATTGCTGTTGCCCGGGATCGGCTGGAACTGGAGGGGGTCGTTGGCTCCGCCCAGGTTCGGCACGCTAAGGAAGGTGGGGATACGGCCGACTTCCTTGTCATCGCTGGTGTAGCGCAGGCCGATGGTCATCTGAAGGTCATCGGTAAGATCGACGTAGGTCTCACCGAACAGTGCAAAGCTGTCGAGGGTATAGGGCGTCAGGGATCGGAAATACTGCGCACTGACGCCATCGAGATTGTCAATTGGCGTGGCTCCTACATTGGCGGGGTCCTCGATCGGGAAGACGATAGGTCCACCGGCTGCAACCGAGGCAGCATTGTTGAGCTGGTTGAAGGCCGTGGATGTGTTGAAGAACACATAGTAGCTCTCCTGCAGCGCCGGACCCTGGTTGACCTCGAAATCGGCCTTGATCGCGCCGAGGTTAAAGTTGAACCGGCCGGGGAAACTCGACTGAAGGCGCAATTCGTGGGTGGTCTGCTCGGATTCAGAACCTGAGATATCGCTTAGGGAGTAGAGGTTCGAGGCGCCAAGCTGGGGGTCGCTGACCACGCCACCGGGGAATAGCGTTGGATATAGCGCAGCAAAAGCGGCGCCGGTTTCCGCACCATTCAGGAAGATGAAGGGGCTGGGCGCGGTATTGAACGGAACATCGACAGTGGCTTCGTTGTAGTCTTCCTGCGAGATGTTCTCCCGTTCGTTGAAGCTCCCCAGATAGGTGGCCGTCAGGCTGTCGGTTAGGTCGAACTCGCCCTTCCACATGTAGAAGGTCTGTTCGGTCTCGAAGGTTGGATCAAACACACTTTCGATGGAGCGGAGATCCGGGATGACGCCGGACGATTCGAGGTTGACGTTGATGGCATTGCCGTTTGCGTCAATTCCGCCAATCAAGCCGGCCAGCAGGCCATATTGGCCGCCTAGGGTGGAAACGGTATTAACCCCGCCAAGGGATGCGGGATCTGTGACGGGGGCATCGACACACCCTTGCGAGGTGATGATTTGGTCAAAGGCCGAAATCGGGACGCCCTGGAATGACGTTTTGACGGGGTCGGTGGCACAGTACTGCTTGCCCGAGCGAAGGCGCGAGTCGTCCTCGCTGAAATGCTCGATCATAACCAGCGTACGCAGCCGGTCGGTGGGTTCCCAAGCGAACGAGCCCCGGAGGGAATAAAGTTCCCGATCATCGATCGAATTACCGGTGGTCAGGTTATCGACGAACCCGTCGCGCGAAAGGTAGGAGCCAGCGAGCCGAATGGCCGCGGTGTCGCCAATGGGTAGGTTCACCGATCCCTTACCTTTCACGGTGCTGAAATTGCCGATCGTTGCCCGGGCGTCAGCCTGAAATTCGCCGAGAACCGGCTTGGCGGTGATGATGTTCACAACACCGCCCGTCGCGTTGCGACCGTAGAGCGTTCCCTGCGGCCCACGAAGGGTTTCGACCCTTTCCACATCGTAGAACTCCGCCTCGAACAGGCTGTTGGATGTGAGCGGAACATCGTTCAGGTGCACGCCAACACCGGCGTCGGCCGACGTCGAGACGGCATCCACCCCGATCCCGCGGATACGAAAGTTGAACCCGCCAAAATTACCCTTCGTGAAGTTCACGTTGGGAATGGACTTCACCAGGTCCGGGCCGCCTGCGAGCTGCAACTTGTCGAGCGTGCTTTCGTCAAATGCCGAAACCGCTATCGGCACGTCCTGAATGCTCTCTGCCCGTTTCTGGGTGGTCACGGTGACCGTTTGCAGGGTTCGCGTTGACGTCTCGGTTACAGCGGCATCCTGGGCCATCGCGTAAGGGGCAACGGCAGACAAGGTGATAGCGGATACGCCTGCCAACCAGGCGCACTTCGAATCAATTGATTTTGGCATATTCTCTTTCTCGTCCTCTGGCGGGCCGGGTTTTCCCTGATCCCGCGGATAGCGTTTCCTCAAGCGGTGTTCGTCTTAGCGAACTACCTCACGAAACTGTGATCAGTTGCCACGCTCAGGTCAAGCAAGATCATAAAACGAGCAACACCAGCCGCGGCCGAGAAGAAACCTGTCTCAAAAGTATCACACCGGGCGATCGTACCTTCCGATGAGGCGAAAGCCCTGATAGGTCGCGACTATGGATGCACCCAAACGCAAAGCTCTCGTCCTGTTTTCTGGCGGCCAGGATTCCACGGTCTGCCTGGCTTGGGCGCTATCCCGCTTCGATGTGGTGGAGACGGTGGGGTTCGATTACGGCCAACGTCACAGGGTCGAGCTCGATTGCCGCGAGGCGATACGCGACCATATCGTTGGCGGTTTCGCCAACTGGGCCGGAAAGCTCGGCGACGACCATATGCTTGATGCCAACGTCCTGCGCGATATCGGCGAGACGGCAATGACCCACAACACCGAGATTGCCATGACCGATGCGGGCCTGCCGAGCACTTTCGTGCCGGGCCGGAACCTCATGTTCATGGTGCTCGCTGGCGCGCTGGCTTACCGCCGTGCCATCAACGATATTGTCGGGGGGATGTGCGAGACCGACTATTCCGGTTATCCTGATTGTCGGCGGCAGGCCCTTGATGCGCAGGTCCGCGCCATGTTTCTCGGCATGGAGTGGCCGATCAAACTCCACACGCCGCTGATGGAACTCGACAAGGCGCAGACCTGGCAATTGGGGCAAAAGCTCGGCGGGGAAGCGCTCACCGAGATCATCGTGAAAGAGACCCATACGTGTTATAAGGGAGATCGGCAGACCTTGCACGACTGGGGCTATGGGTGTGGCATCTGCCCAGCCTGCAAGCTGCGGGCACGCGGCTGGGACCGCTGGAAGAAAGGCCTGGTGTGAGCCGCATCTATTCGGTGAAAGAAGCGTATCTCACCCTCCAAGGGGAGGGGGGACAGGTGGGTCGTGCGGCAGTGTTTCTACGTTTTGCCGGTTGTAACCTCTGGTCCGGCCTCGAGCGCGACAGGGCGAGCGCTGTCTGCAGATTCTGCGACACCGACTTTGTTGGAACCGATGGGGAGAATGGCGGCAAGTTTGAAACGCCAGAGACGCTGGCCGCCCATGTTCTGGGGCTGTGGGGGCGGGCCGATGCTGCCCCTTATCTTGTTTGTACGGGCGGCGAACCCTTACTCCAGCTTGATCCGCCGCTTATTGCGGCACTCAAGGGCGAAGGCTTTGAAATCGGTGTTGAAACCAATGGTACGCTTGCGGCACCTTCGGGCATCGATTGGATTTGCGTGTCGCCCAAGGCCGGCGCTGCCTTGAAACAGACCAGCGGACAGGAACTCAAGCTCGTATATCCCCAGGCCGAACCCGAAGCGCAGCCCGAACGGTTCACCCATCTGGACTTCACCCATTTTTTCCTTCAACCCATGGACGGACCAGACCTAAACCAGAACACGGCCCTTGCGGCCGCCTACTGCACGGCACATCCCCCATGGCGACTAAGTTTGCAAACCCACAAGCTGATCGGACTGCCCTGACCGCCCCGCTGAGCGTGGAGGGCCAGACCTTTGCCGTGACAAAAGCGGTGACTTTCGAAGCCGCCCATTTCATGGGTCACAAGGACGAAGCCCATCCCTACCGGTCGGTGCATGGCCATTCGTTTCGGATCGAGGCAACCGTTGCGGGCAAGGTCAAGCCGGGCCAGCTTTGGGTGGAAGATTTTGCAGACCTCGCCTCGGCGTTGGAAGCCGTTGCCGCTCGGCTCGATCACAAGCTGCTCAACGAGCTGGACGGCCTTGATGTTCCGACCCTTGAACGCCTGTGCGTCTGGGTCGCCAACGCCCTGCGGCCGTCGCTTCCGGGGTTGAAGTCTGTGGAGTTGTCTCGGCCGAGCCTGTCCGAGCGTTGCCGCCTCGACCTCTGAGCCGGGCCCTCACGGCGCCGTTACCGAACGTGATCAGCTATGCCTGACGTTAGAGTGCCGCGATCCCCATCTGGACGGCAACACACCATTTGGACAGGAGACGATCATGATCGACATTCGTCGTTTCGAAGACCTCGGCCAGTTCCAGAACACCTGGCTTGAGGCCCACTACCACTTCTCATTCTCACACTATTTCGACCGCGCTCGCATGGGACAGGGCAAGCTCCGGGTCTGGAACGATGACACGATCCAGCCCCATCAGGGTTTTCCGCCCCATGGCCATGAGTCCATGGAGATCATCACCTATGTTCGGAAGGGTGCGATTACCCATGAGGACTCGATGGGCAATCGCGGCCGTACCGAGGCCGGCGATGTTCAGGTGATGAGCGCTGGTTCAGGTGTTCGCCATGCCGAATGGAATGAGGAAGCCGATACCACGCAGATCTTCCAGCTCTGGATTGAGCCGCGAAGCCGGGGCGGGACGCCAAAGTGGGGCGCGAAAGCTTTCCCCAAGTCGGACCGGGCCAACGAATGGGCGGTTCTGGCGTCCGGAGAGGGTGATCCCGGTGGGCTCGACATCAACCAGGATGCAAAGGTCTTGGGGGCGACGCTGAAGGCGGGCAGTCAGTTGTCCTATGATGTCCGATCGGGTCGGTACGGCTACCTTGTTCTAGCTGCCGGGTCGGTCACCCTCAATGGTGAAACCCTCAATGCCAGGGATGGTGCGGCCATCTCCGGCGGCACCGTGATCGCACTCGAGGCGGTTGAAGACGCGGAAATCGTCCTGGTGGATACCGTTTGACGCTTAACAGCCTCGTCACTTGAGCGCGGCGGCGCACTGAGGCAGATCATTCCGATGACCTGCTCAATGAAATCGGCGACCGCGCTCGTCGCCCTCCTTTTCGCCCTGCCGTCGCTGGGTGGATGCCTTGCCGTGTCCACGGTTCGCGTCGCCGGTGACGTTGTCGAAGGCGCCGTGCGGACCACAGGCGATGTCGCCGAAGGTGCGGTGAATGCGACAGGGGCCGTTGCCGGCGCCGTTATCCCCGGGGGCGACGACGATGAGGAGGGCGACCGCTGACGGCACCGCTCCGCAAGGGTGGGGCTCTCGTTGATATGCGGTTGTCGCTTGGGAAGTTGAACCGACATGACCACCTGTTCAGCCTCGCTTCAGGCGTGGTCAGCCTTACCTAGATCGTGAGGGAGATGACGGAGCAGATCATGAAGCAAGTACTTTCACTTTCAGCCTTGGTATTGGCCCTTGCCATCGCCCCGGCCCAGGCGATGGAAATCAACATCGCCTATTCCGAAGACTTTCAGGAGAAGCTTGAAGATGATTATGGTGAGCGAGAAGGCGAGCGGCTTTCGGAGTTCGTTGCCAACTCACTGAACAAGGCGTTTGAGAGGCGCGGCGCGGATGCCTCCCGCGTCGTCGTGACGATCGAGGACGCCCGTCCGAACCGTCCCACCTTCAAGCAGCTCGGCGACGAGCCAGGCCTGGATTTCGGACGCTCCATCGCCATCGGTGGAGCTGACTTTACAGGGATTGCCTACAACGCCGCCGGTGAAGTGGTTGCCGAGATCGAGTATGACTGGTTCGAGAACGACATCCGTCAAGTGATCGGGGCGGCGACGTGGACCGATGCCCAGCGGGCGTCTCGACGCTTTGCCGATCGCATGGCCAAAACTGTTGCGTCACAGTAAGTCCGACATTCCCGGTACGGCAGCTCTCGCGCTTGGGGCTGCCGTCGCGGGCAACACCTATGGCGCGCCCTGAAAACCGGGCACATCGTCGAGCGACTTCTTCTCGCGGGCGACGCCGATTGTGTTCAAGATCGCCGATGCCACGAAAATGGACGAATATGTTCCGATAAGGACGCCAAAGATCAGCGCGAAGCTCATCCCCCGCAGGACGGGGCCGCCAAGGAAGAAGATCGCAAGCAGGGCGAGGAGCGTCGTACCCGACGTCAGCAAGGTCCGCGTCAAGGTCCCATTCAGCGCAAGGTCGATCACTTCGACCAGCGGCATTTTCTTGTAGCGACGCATCTCTTCGCGCACGCGGTCGAACACCACGACCGTATCGTTCATTGAATATCCAATGATTGTGAGCAGCGCGGCGATCGTTGTCAGATTGAACTCAAGCTGGACAAGCGCAAACATACCCATTGTTATCATCACATCATGGGCAAGGGCGGCCACAGCGCCCACCGAAAACTGCCATTCGAACCGGAACCAGATATAGCCGAGCATGAGGACAAGCGCGACGCCAAGGGCCGTGATGCCCGCGGTGAAAAGCTCGCCAGATACTTTTGGGCCGACCGCCGCCGACGATCGGAAGTCGTCTTCGGTCAGACTGAAGGCATCTGTCAAAGCCGCGCGGACATCATCATTGGCCGATTGTTGGGCCGTTTCCACATCCTCAGCCTCTGCGGGAGCGCGGAACTTGATGACGTAGACAGGTTGGGGGTCTGCGCCCGTACCAACCGCTTCGGTCACGCCCACGTCGGCCAGACCAAGTCCGTTCACGACTGCCCGCACGTCCTCGACCTCGGTATCGATCGGCTTTTCGATCTCGATCAGCGAGCCGCCGGCGAAATCGATGCCGAAATTGAGCCCGCGCGTGGCAAGCAGCGCGACTGACGCCATGATCATCAACGCCGACAGGATGAAGGCCGGATTGCGCAGCGCCATGAATTTGAGGCCGGTCTTCGTGGGGAGATATCTCATCAGCATGGGGGCATCCTCTCCCTAAACGGCCAGTTTCTTGGGCCGGGCAGTCTTCAGCCACATCACGGTGAACCAACGCGTGACCACGAAGGCGGTAAACACCGATGTGAAGATCCCGATGGCCAGTGTGACCGCGAATCCTTTCACCGGTCCAGAACCGAGCATGTAGAGCACGGCCGCGGCGATGAACGTCGTGATGTTGGCGTCGAGAATCGTGGACATGGCTTTTTCATAACCTGCCTGGACTGCCGTGATTGCGGAGCGGCCCGATCGGCTCTCCTCGCGTATCCGCTCGAACACCAGCACATTGGCATCCACCGCCATCCCTATGGTGAGGATGATGCCTGCTATCCCAGGCAAGGTAAGGGTGGCGCCCAGCCCCGACAGCGCCCCGAGTATCAGGATGATGTTGGCCGCCAGTGACAAGACGGCGAACAGCCCTAGCCTGCCATAGATCAACGCCATCGAGATCGCCACGAGCGCCAGCCCGATCATCGACGCCAGGGTGCCGGCGCGGATGGAGTCCTCGCCAAGGCCGGGCCCGACCGTGCGTTCCTCGATGAAGTTCAGCTTGGCTGGCAATTCGCCCGCTTCGATTATCGCCGCCAGGTCGATGGCTTCCTGAAGGCCCGCCGCATTGTTTGGAAAGCCGCCCGAGATCTGCACCTGGCCGCCATAAATCGGCTGTCTGATCACCGGGGCAGACATCACGCGCTCGTCCAGAACGATGGCGAAGCGCCGATTGACGTTTTCCAATGTGACCTTAGAAAAACGCTGTTGGCCCGCGCCATTGAGGCGAAAATTGACGGCCGGCGTGTTATCGTCCGGATCATAGCCCTGAATGGCCGATGCCACGTCGGAGCCTGTCACGACCGGGGCATTGTTTACCAGCATCCGCTCGCCCCTATCGACGTAGGTGAGCAGTCGCCAGCCGGGCGGATTACGTCCTGTGGTCACCGCCTGCTGGACGCGGGATGGCGTGTCATCGACGAGGGAGAAGGTCAACTCGCCGGCCTGGGACAGCACGTCCTTGATCGCGCGGGGATCGGGCTCTCCGGGAACTTCGAGGATGATCCTGTTCTCGCCCTGGGGCTGGGGCGCGATATCGCGGACGCCGTCGGGATCTATCCGGCGCCTGACAATCTCGATCGTCTTGGAGAGGGCCTCTTTCTTGAACGCGGAGCGGGCCGCATCGGTGATGGAAACCTCGATTTGCGTACTGCTCGTCTGGTCGATCGTGTAGGTTCGCGCGCCGCCAATGGCGCCCTGGACGGGCGTGTTGATCGCATCCAAACGGTCGAGCGCGGTCTCCATGGTTGTGGCATCCATGCGCCGCTCATTCAGCGTGATGGCCAGCGTATCGTCGCGTGTCTCAGTTGTGGCATAGACCCGGTCTGCGCCGCCGCCGGTACTGAAGGCTTGCAATACATCGGCGGAAAACACCCGGAGACGGTTCTGCACCACATCATCCTCGGTGATTTCCATGAGCAGGTAGACCCCGCCGCGCAGGTCTAGCCCCAGATTGACCTTGTTTGTCGGAAGAAACCCCGGCCACCAGGATTCGCGCGCCGCGTCGCGCGCTTCGATATACTCGGCCAGCGCTTCGGGGGTTTCAACGCTCGGCCGTTCAGGCTCCACGCCCAGAAACGCATTCGAGAAGCCATTGGGAAGCGCCATGAAGATTCCCGCGACCAGCGCGAGGACGATCAGTGCGACTTTCCAGGACGGGAATTGAAGCATTGCGGCCTGACCCTAATCGTTCGCTGCGACGGGCGCACTCTTGTCGACCACATCGGCGATCATGTTGCGCACCAGTCGCGCCCTCACGCCGTCGGACAACTCAATGGTGATTTCATCATCGCCAACCTTTGTAACTTTCGCTTTCAGTCCGCCATAGGTGACTACCGTATCGCCGCGCTTGAGGTTTTCCACCATTTCCTGGTGCTTCTTGCGTTGCTGCTGCTGGGGGCGGATCAACAGGAAGTAGAAGATCAGGATCAGAGGGATGAAGAACAGGAGCTGGCCCAGGATACTGCCACCCATGCCACCGCCCGCATCCTGGGCGGCAGCGGGCAGGGCCGTGGCGGCGAGTGCGACCGACAAGGCGGCGGCCTTCAGGGTTGTCCGTTGGAGAAAACGCTTCATCATGGGGACGGCTCCCTCGCCCGATCGGTGCTGTAACGGTTTTGTAAGGCGCCCCTATAGCTGGGGGCACTGCGGGACGCAAACCAGTCCGGCAGATGCTTAAATTCCAGCTATAGCTTCCTGGCCGGGCCGGGGACGAGTGGGGAGATGGTCTGGTGCAATGGCCAATCGCTGGATTGGCCATCGCTGTCGAGCGACCGAAGCACCGTACCGTTTGTTTCCCGAAGGGGCGTTACGATCCGTCCGCCCGGCTTCAGCATGCGCGACAGCGCGTCGGGAACGCGATCTGTCGTGCCTGCCAGGAGGATCCGGTCGAAGAGGATGCTGGACGCCAGTCCATTCAGTCCATCGCCATGGTAAAACTCGTAGATTGCACCGACCGCTGCCTTCGACAGCGCCCGGTTGGCCGTCTCCAGAAGCGAGAAATACCGGTCGATTCCAGACACCGATTTCGCCATCTGGCCGGCAAGCGCCATTGTATAGCCCGATCCGGCGCCGATCACGAAGACTGACTGGCTGTGGTTTGGCGTCAACTGCAGCGCCTGCAGGAGTTGGCCGGCAACCATTGGCGAATAGAGGGTCTGCCCGCACCCGATCGGCAAGGCGCAGTCCTCGAACGCCAGGTCAGCGGTGTCAGGCGGCGTGAAGTCAGCCCGGCTGACGGTTTCAATCGCCTTCAAAACGCCATCATCAGTGACGCCCTGCTGGCGCAGCTCAAGCAGGAGCTTTGCCGCGCGAAATGGGTCGCTCATGGGGTCCGCCACGCCCGCATCGTGTCAAGGAATGCATCATGGGTCAGGTCGACATGCAAAGGCGAGACGGAGACGTAGCCGTCGTAAATGGCTCTCAAATCAGTGCCCGTATCAGGGTTGGATAGCGTGCCGCGGTAGCCGATCCAGTAATAGTCGTTGCCCCTGAGATCCTCGCGCCGCTCGGTGCGGATGATCTGTTCATCCCGAAACCCCTGCCGCGTCATCTGGATGCCTGACACGTCCTCGGGGGCCCGGTCTGGAAAGTTCACGTTGATGACAACGTCATCGGGCCAGCCATGCTCAATGAGTTGGGCCAGGACCTTTGGCCCGAAGGCTTCAGCCGTCTCCCAGGGGCAGGAGCCCCGGTGACGGAAATTCTGGGACTGGCTGAACGCGATGGACGGGATCTTGTGTTGCATGCCGAACATGGCTGCGGCGATGGTGCCGGAATAGGTGGTATCCTCGGCGATGTTCTGTCCCTTGTTGACACCGGACAGGATGAGGTCCGGCGGCGCGTCCATCAGGTCCCGCATGGCCAGGAGCACGCAATCGGTTGGCGTGCCTGAGATGGCGTGGGTTCGACCATTGAGGTGTCGCACGCGCACCGGCTCTGTGAGCGTGACGGCGCGCGCCTTGCCCGACTGCTCCACCTCTGGCGCAACGATTGTCAAGTCATCGCTGATCGAGCTTGCAATCGTCTCCAGGACCTTGAGGCCAGGGGCGTGAATGCCGTCATCATTGGTCAGCAAGATCCGCATCATCGTCCTCAATCTCTTCGCAGCTGCGGAAGAATAGGAGAGTCCCCCTTTGAACACCAGCGCGCCGAACAGGCAAAAGCCCCCTGTCCGGGATGGACAGGGGGCACCAGCAAGAGCCTGTGAGGGGGATTAGCAGCTCTTGCCGATCGAGCCGATGGAGGAGCAGCTGTCTGCGAGGGCAGCGGCGGTGACCGTGTTGGCACCGTTCACGAGGGTCAGCTGGGTGACGGCGCCCGAGCCTTCGACGCCGTACATCGTGCCGATGTTGCTTTCAGCTTTTGCCAGGGCTGCGGCGGTGACCGTGTTGGCGCCGTTGACGAGGGTCAGCTGGGTCACTGCGCCGTCGATATCGATATTGTCGATCGCGCCGATGTTGCTCTCAGCCTTTGCGAGGGCCGCTGCCGTGACGGTGTTGGCACCGTTCAGGAGTGTGAGCTGGGTCAGGGCGCCGTCGATTTCGACGGACTTGTCAGCGTCCTGGGCGACCGAAGCGCCGGCGATGGATACGAAAGCGAAAGCGGCGATGGCGAATGGCTTGAACATGATTTGTCTCCGATGGGGTAGGTGAGGTTGGGTTGAGGTCTGGTGGTTCGCGGTGGCCGTCCGGGGCGGGCTTTCCGTTTGCTCCCTGGCCATGCAGTCAACCTACGCGCCGGCCCCCACCGGCACTGTGCCCAGCGGCACAGGGGTGGTTTTTTTGGCGATATTCTGAAAACCCACTTTTTTACGAAAGAAAAACCCCCGCTCCAAAGGGCGGGGGTCAAGGGTGGCCCAGCATCTGCGGGGCCTTACCGCTTGAATGCGTAGGGCCGTTCACCCGGTTCCAGTCCGATATAGCGGTCGCGCAATTTGGTTTGCCGGCTTTGGAGGCTCTGGACCGCGCCATCGATGATGACAGTGTCGGGACTGGACATGACCTCCAGCGGGTCGCCATCCCAGATTACCACATCGCCGACCGCGCCCGGCGCCAGGACACCGAGCCCTTCCATCCCGAAAATCTCCGCCGGAACGGCCGTAATGGCGGCGAGCGCGTCGTCATGGGACACACCATGGGCCACTGCGCTGCCAGCGACCTGAAGGGTGAGCCGAGCCTGATGGCCGAGGCTGTCGAGATTGGCGATGGCGACCTTCACCCCCGCATCCGTGAGACGGGCCGTGTTTTCCTGGGTCGCGGCCAGCGACTGGAACGCCCCTGGCAGGTTATCGAAAGGATTGACGATCACGGGGATGCCAGACGCGGCAAGGTCGTCAGCCACAAGCCAGCCTTCGGTAGCCCCAACGATGGCAAAGCTGAGGGTTTCGTTGGCGGCGGCGAAATCGACAATCTGCTTCAGGTCGCTGGCCCGATGCGCCTCGATCACCATCATCTGCTGGCCGCGGGACGCTTCTCCCAGCGCCTGGGCATCCACCCGGCTGAGGGCGTCGCCTTCATTATGGGCGAGGTAGCGGGCAGGGAATGTGCGGGCATCGCCGAGCGCAGCCTTGAAGGTGGCCCAGGCGGCGGGGCGAGAGCCGCCCGAAATCCCGGCGCCGCTCTCACCCATGCGCACGTAGATGAAGGCGTCATCATCCATCACGGAGTCCATCGTGCCGGTGGTGCTGGCGGTAAAGCCGCGACCGGCAAACATCGACAGGCCCGACGTTGGCGCCACCACGATCCGGGTTATGCCCTCGATCCGCGAGGCCGCAACCGGTGTAGCCGAGGGGTTGAACCCGTAGACAGCCTTCAACGCGACCGAGTATGGGCTTTCGGCCCCGGCGGTGTCATTGGTCGAGTCCTCGGCGCCCACCTCTACCAGACCGATCTGGGAGAAGGGAGCGATGATACCGGGCGTGACCCACTTGCCGCCCGCATCAAGGGTGGTGGCATTGTCGGGAACAGCGAAATCAGCGGCGATGGCAGTGATGGTGCCATCCTCGATTATGATTGTCGCGCTCTCTACGGTACCGCTCCCGGTCCCTGTCCAGGCCTTGGCGTTCGTGATGGCGAGGGTATCGGCATGGGCCGCACCGGCCATGAGGGTCAGAGCCGCCGAAGCCGTCAGTAGGTTGCGGATCATTTCGCGTCTCCTTCACCGGGCTGGCCCAGCTCAAAATCAGTGACGGGCTGGAAGTCAGGCTCGGCGCGATCGTACATTTTAGCGCCGTCCACGAACACCTGTTCTGCGAGGGTGTAGCTGGAAAACGGATCACCCGACCAGATGACCACGTCGGCGTCCTTGCCGGCTTCAAGGCTACCGGTTTGTTCCTCGATGCCGAGCGACTTCGCAGGGTTGAGCGACAGCCACTGCCAGGCCACTTGCTTCGATATATCCAGCCCGACCTTGTTCCCATCGGCCAGGGCCTTCGCAGCTTCCTGGTTCAGGCGCTGGATACCCACATCGCTATCGGAGTGAACAATGGCGCAGGCGCCCGCAGCATGGACCAGCGGGATATTCTCACGAACGGTATCATAGGCTTCCATCTTGAAGCCCCACCAGTCGGCCCACATGGCCGAACACGTGCCTGCTTCAGCCAGCAAGTCTGCGATCTTGTAGCTTTCGATGGCGTGGTGAAAGGCGGCGACCGCGTAGCCGAATTCCTCGGCCATATCGAGGATCTGGGCCATCTCATCGGCGCGGTAGCAGTGCATATGGACGAGGATGTCGCCGCTTAGGACGCGCAAGAGCGTATCGAGTTCCAGGTCCCGGGCTGGGGGATCACCACCCTGATCGGCGTATTTTTCCCATTTCCGCTTGTATTCAGCCGCCTTGGCCCAAGCGGTCCGGTATCCGGCCACATTGCCCATGCGGGAATAGGGTGCGCCGCCGGGAAAACGGCCGCCGCCATAGCCGTAGACCCGCTTCGGGTTTTCCCCGCAGGCCATTTTCAGCGTGTAGGGAGCACCGGGGAATTTCATCTCCTGCACCGTTCGGCCGGGGACATTCTTGAGGGTCACGCCCCGCCCACCAAACAGGTTCGCCGATCCTGGAAGGATCTGAAGCGCTGTCACACCGCCCGCCAGCGCCCGGGTGAAGCCAGGATCCTGGGGCCAGATCCCGTGCTCGGCCCAGACTTCGGCCGTTACCGGGGCGGAAATCTCATTCCCGTCTCCGTGGGCTGACACGCTTGGGCTTGGGTAGACGCCCAGATGGGAGTGGTTGTCGATGATGCCAGGGGTCACCCACTTTCCTGCAGCATCGATCGTGATCAGCGTTTCGTCGTCGGGTGCGGCCACGTCGTCGCCAACCGCTGCGATCTCGCCGCCGGAGATCAGCACATCGCCGTTCTCGATCAGGTTGCCGAGCCCATCCAGTAAGGTGGCGTTCTGGATCAGGATCGGTGCAGCCGGGTAGGGGGTATAGGTCGATGGAAACGGATTGCGATCGATCTCGATACGCTCGCCACGATCGCTTCCGCCCGGTCCGGCAGCTTGCCCGCAAGCGACCAGCGCCAGACTGGCAGCGCCGAGCGCTACCCCGTGAAACCAACCCCTCTTTTGCATCTAAAAGGCCCCTTCCGCCGTCAAATCCGCTCCCATACTGAACGGTTTCGCCGCGTAGGCAACCCTTGCGAGTGAAGCGAGAGGCCTGCTCTACCGAGGGCAGGCCGTTCGACCGATATCGTCGGCTGTCAGCGTTGCGGCAACATCAAGCGATATGTCCGAAGACAGCAGTACCAGGCCGCCATCAGCCAGTTCCGCGAATTCGCTCAGGTCGCCATCGGCCGCATAGATATCGTCCAGCCGTTCGCCGGGACGTCCCAGCGTTCCGAACGCCGGTTCGACCCCTGCGGCGCGCAGCTCAGCCCATGTGCTGGGTTTCGGCGTCCGGGTCCCGGTCCAGGCGACAAGATTATCCAGGTTCACGCCGGCGCGATCGAGCGCATCCAGATCCTCCCGCGAATTCGCGGTGGCTGTCATCACGAGATCGGGCGCCAACTCCGCAATCAGCGCCGCTTGGTCTGTGTTGTAAGAGATCAGCACCACATGGTCTTCTGCTTCGGCCGCTTTGACTGCCGCGATGATATTCCGAAAGCTGGTCGATGATTTGCGGTCCAGTTCGAGGACCGCGTTCATCTCTTTCGCCCACAGGAGCGCATCACCAAGCCGGGGCGGCGAGTACTCAGTGACCACCCCGTCATTGTCCACGAGGTTCAGTCCTCGGATTTCCGCCCAGTCCTTCTCGACCAGCTGGCCGTCGCCCGTCGTCGTTCGACCGAGGCTGCGGTCATGCATCAGGAACAGGACGCCGTCCTGGCTTTCGGCCACGTCCACTTCAAAGAGGTCCAATCCCTGGTCCAGATTGTATTCCATCGTCTCAATGGCATTTTCCGGATAGCCGGGGACCGGTCCGCCCCGGTGGGCTGCGATGGTGATGGCATCGTTCTCTCGCAAGCAGTCGAACCAGGTTGCCAGTAAAGGCCCGGATCCGCGCGCCGTTTCCAGCGCGGTCGCTTGACCACTGCCGGCGCCGCCGGGCGAAACTGCCACCTCGTCCGCTGCGTCTCCGCCCCCACCGCATGCAGCCAGAGCCCCGACGGCAACGGCGCACACCGTCCGGTTCATTCCACTCATCATGTCTCCAACGGTCCTTTTCTTGTCCTGCGCCGTTGTGCGAACTAAACATCGGATTGCAACAGAAATTACGCGCTTGAACCGAGCGGAACAAAAAACAAAGGAGACACCGCGATGAAGGGCATGATGCAGGATTGGCCGCTGACCGTCGACAAGATTCTCGATCATGCGAAAGCCATCAATCCGAACCGGGAAATCATCACGCGCCGGGTTGAGGGTAACATCGTGTCGACGACTTATGCCCAGGTCCATGACCGGGCGAAGCAGGTGTCCAATGCCCTGGTCGATGAGGGTCTGGCGTTGGGTGACAGGGTCGCAACGCTCGGCTGGAACTCTGCGCGCCACATGGAAAGCTGGTATGGCGCCATGGGCGTTGGCATGGTTCTGCATACAGTGAACCCGCGCCTTCACCCCGACCAGATCGCCTGGATCATCAATGATGCCGAGGACAAGGTTCTGATCTTCGACAAGACCTTCCAGCCGATTGTGGAATCCATCAAGGACAAGATCCCCACAGTGAAGACGTTCGTGATCTTTGCCGATCAGGACACAATGCCAGAGAATTCCGTGGGTGCCGTGGCATTCGATATGTGGATCGACGGCCGTTCGACGGAGTGCCGCTGGGGAGACTTCCCGGAGGATACGGCCTGCGGGCTTTGCTATACGTCGGGCACCACCGGAAATCCGAAGGGCGTGCTTTACAGCCACCGTTCGAACGTCCTGCACACCCTGGTGACCATGAACAAGGACGCCATGGGCATGGGCGCGGCCGACGTCGTCATGCCCGTGGTGCCGATGTTCCATGCCAATGCCTGGGGCCTCGCGCTGTCGTGCCCGGCGACCGGCGCCAAGATGGTGATGCCGGGCGCGCAGATGGATGGCGCCTCGATCTATGAATTGCTCGATGGCCAGAAGGTCACCATCACCGCTGCGGTACCGACAGTGTGGCTGATGCTGCTCAGCTACCTTCAGGAAAATGATCTCAAGTTGCCTCACCTCAAGAAGGTCATCATCGGCGGTTCGGCTATCCCCGAGGCCATTTTGCGGGCATTCGAGATCGATTACGAGGTAGATGTGATCCATGCCTGGGGCATGACCGAGACCTCTCCGCTGGGCACGCTAGGCACGCTGCCGCCCCATCTGGAAGATGCAGACATCGACACCCGCATGGCCCAGAAGCTGAAACAGGGCCGTCCACCGTTTGGCGTCGAGTTGAAGGTCATTGATGATGACGGCAACACCATTCCGCGCGATGGCGCGACGTCGGGCCGTTTGCTTGTTCGTGGCGCAGCGATTGCGGGCGGATATTTCAAGAGTGCCGGCGGTAACGTGCTCGATGAGAACGGCTTCTTCGATACTGGCGACGTGGCGCACATGGACGAGTACGGGACGATGCAGATCACGGACCGGGCCAAGGATGTGATCAAGTCAGGTGGCGAATGGATCTCATCGATCGATCTTGAGAACATCGCCGTTGGCCACCCCAAAGTCGCCAACGCGGCCGCGATCGGCATCTACCATCCCAAATGGGATGAGCGCCCCTTGCTCATCGTACAGCCCGCACCGGGCGAGACACCAACCAAGGAAGACGTCCTCGCCCAACTCGAAGGCAAGATCGCGAAATGGTGGACGCCTGACGACGTTGCCTTCGTGGATGAGATCCCCCTGGGCGCAACCGGCAAGATCAACAAGCTGAAACTGCGTGAGCATTTCAAGGACTACAAACTGCCGACCGCGTGATAGCGGTCAGGCCCCGAGCGCAGGAGATGTCCCATGCCGTTTGACTACGTCACGACCGAAGAGGCCATTGCCCGTGAAGGCCTCCGCATGGTGGTCGTCACCAATGTCCCAAGCCCCTGGGGCGAGGCGGCCAAAGGTGTCCTCCACATGAAGGGGATCGACTGGGCGGCCGTGCCCCTTGCCTATGATGATCCCAACCTCGGCGAATGGACCAAAGGCAGCTACAGCGCGCCGGCGGCCGTCTACAATGACGAGGCGCCGCGCACGGGCTGGGCCGATATCCTCTTGCTGGCAGAGCGCATTGCGCCGGAGCCCGCACTCATCCCAAGGAATGCAATCGACCGCGCCCTGATGTTCGGACTGTGCCACGAACTGCTCGGCGAGGGTGGTCTGGGATGGGAGCGGCGGCTTCAGCTCATCGACAAGGGTATGCGGGGAGAGCCGGGCTTTCCCGAGCGCGTTGCCGCGTATCTTGCCCCGAAATACGGGTACACGCCCGCGTGCGGTGCCGCTTGCGAGGCCCGCGTCATCGACTTGCTCATGATGCTATCGACCCGCCTTCAATCCCAAAAGGAAGCCGGAAGTGTCTACTACATCGGGTCTGCACCGACCGCGGCTGACATTTTCAGCGCGGTCGTGATGGCAATGTTCGGTCCCCTTCCAGAGAACCAGTGCGCGATGAATCCCCTGACCCGGGCGGCGTTCCTGGCCATAGATGGGGCGACCAAGGCCGCGCTTGACCCGATCCTCTTCACGCACCGGGACCATATGTACGCGGAACACCTGGAACTACCGCTTTCGCTCAGCCCACCGGCGTGAGACGTTGCCGATCGGGATGAACTGACCCCGCCGTCAGTACAGCGTCGCGAGGGCTTTTGCGTCGTAGTCGGCCAACTCCTCGTTGCGGCCTTCCTTGATCTTCTGGGCCCAGAACGGATCCTGCAACAGGGCGCGACCCACGGCGATCATGTCGTACTCGCCCCGGTCCAGCCGCACGATCGCGTCGGAGATTGGACGTGTCTTGCTGTCCTCCCCGCGGAAAGCGCCGATGAAGTCGGAACTCAGACCGACCGAGCCAACGGTGATCGATGGGAGACCTGTGAGCTTCTTGCACCAGCCTGCCAGGTTGAGGCCGTCATCACCATCGATCTCGGGAAACTCCGGTTCCCAGAAACGGCGCTGCGACGCGTGGAGTATATCGACCCCGGCATCGACGAACACACCGAGGAAGGCCTCCATTTCCTGGGGCGTTTCAGCTAGTCGGGCGCCATAATCCTGCTGTTTCCATTGCGACCAGCGCAGGATGATAGGCATGTCGGCGCCCACAGCCTGCCGGCACTCGGCGATGACTTCGGCAGCGAAGGTTGCGCGTTGGACGAGGTCTCCACCGTATTTGTCAGACCGCGTGTTCATCACGCCCCAGAAGAACTCGTCAATCAGGTAGCCGTGAGCGCCGTGAATCTCGATGCAGTCAAACCCCAGATCCCTGGCGTTTGCCGCCCCGCGGGCATAGGCGGCGGCCATGTCGGCGACTTCGCTGTCGGTGGGCTCGGGTTGAACCTGCTTGCCCTTGTGCGTCTTCCCCGAAGGACCGTCTGAGACCGCTTCAGGATCGGGCCCGGTACCTGGCTTTCGCATCATCCCCACATGCCAAAGCTGTGGCGCGATCTTGCCGCCCTCGGCGTGCACCGCCTCGACCACGCGATGCCAGCCCTTGAGGCTCTCATCGGAATAAAAGTTGGGGACGCGGGGGTCGTTGGAGGCACCGGGCCGATCGGTTGTGGTCCCTTCGGTGATTAACAGGCCCACGTCGGCCCCGGCGCGGCGGGCGTAGTATTCGGCCACGTCTTCCCCCGGCACGCCGCCTGGGGAGAAGGATCGCGTCATCGGCGCCATTGCAATGCGGTTAGGTACTGTCATGCCGCGGCAGGTGAAGGGCTCAAACAGTGGGCTCGTATCGCTCATGGGGTGCTCTCGCCTTTGTTTTGTCTTGGTTCGACCACGGGTCTAGCGCGCAATGTCCGTTGTGCGAAGGGCTTCCGCAACGTCGGGTTCAGTCGGCGTTCAACTGCCTGGGAGGACGGTAGTTTCAGGACTGACAGGAGCGTGCGGTGACTGGCAAGAGGCAAGGAGTAACAACCAGCGCGGTGGTCGCGCTTTTGCTAGTCGGGGCGTGCTCCAATCCCGGGTTCAGCTACAATGCCAGGGTTCCAGCTGGCGATCTCCAGGCGGCGCGTTATCGCACGGTCTCGGTCGGACACTTCTCGGGTCCCGAGGGTCGTTGGTATACGAATGCCTTTGAGTCGATGCTGCTCAGCGCCCAGTTCGATGGCGCGCCCTGGTTCATAGTGCATGATCCCCAGGCGCCGAAGGGGACCTATGGGGGGCGCTACTCCGGCGTCATCGATATCGCTGACATCTCTGTCCGAGAGTATACGAAAACCCGAAAGGAGTGCGTCGAATGGGACGGACTGTTCGACTGCGAGCACAGGGCAGAGGTGCTGAAGGCCTGTGTCGACGTTGATGTGGAGGTGAGCGTTACCGCCCGCCTTACCGATGTGCCGGCCGGTGAGATCATCTTCCAGGATCACTATCTTGGCAGGGCATCGGACCATGAGTGCGATGATGTTGCGATTGTTTCGGGGAAGTATGCCAAGAAGAACCGAAAGGGTTTCGGCTGGTTCGGGCAGGTCTTCGACCGGTTCGGTCACCAGTCAGACTACCTGACCGAGGACCTCGTCTACGAAGCACTTCGCGACACGCTCGACGATGTACGCAGGGATATCGCACCATTCAACGCTCGCGCAAAGGCGCCGCTGGTCGCTGAAGCGATCGATCCCGAAGTGCGTGCCGATCTGCGGTTTACCCAGGCGATTGCTGCTGCGGAGTCGGGGAACCGAGTGATATCGTGTGAACTGTTTGGTGACCTTCTCGCGTCCTATCCCACCGCCCCCGCAGTCGCCCACAATGTGGGCGCTTGCGCTGAAGCATCTGGGGATCTCGCGCGTGCGCAAGGCCACTACGCTGCGGCAGTCGAGGGGATGGCGTTCTTCCGGCGGGACAACCAGGCCTATGAGGTACTACTTGGCGCGCGTGAAAGGATCGACGCCGTTCGGGCTGGCGATTCTGTCCTTTCACAACTGACGGACGAATTCTGGGTGCACGATGGCGACCTTCCTTCGACCACCATGTGCCCAGATTGCATCACTTCTGAGGGCGAATCAGTCGAACCCTCAAACAATCCTTCAAACGACGAGGAGGAGACCTTATGACGTCGTGGGCTGAATTCAGCACCTGCGCTGCGTTCCACAGAATGTGATCGCGCAGGGATAGAAGGCGATTGAAGCAACCGAGGTGGGTCCATACGGTCGTCCCGGAGTTGCACGGAGGGGTGCGTGACGGATTTCATCGGGTATGAGCGGCTGACCCAGGCGGCACTTCGCGGCGTCGTGCGAGAAGCGCTACGGAGCGTGCGAGATAATGGGGGTATGCTCGGTGATCATCATTTCTACATCACCTTCCTGACGCGCGCGCCCGGCGTGAAAATGGCCGATCACCTGGTCGAGCAGTTCCCGAACGACATGACCATCGTCATTCAGCATCAGTATTGGGATCTTGAGGTGCACGAGAAGCACTTTGAAGTGGTGCTGAAGTTCAACGGCGTTCCGCAACATCTTCACATTCCCTACCAGGCGGTAGCGAGGTTCGTTGATCCGTCGCTGAACTTTGGATTGACCTTTCAGAACAGTGGCGACGGCGACAATGACGTCATTGGGCCCCTGGACGAGTTCGACAAGGCAGAGGCGGAAATGGATGACGCCGAGGAGATTGCGCCTGAAGGAACCGTTGTGAACCTTGACGCTTTCCGGAAGCGGTAGCCCGTGACGGACGGTTCCGCGACCGAAAAACCCCGTATCAGCGATGCTGACATGCTGGCCCGGTTCCAGTCCTCCAGCAAACGGCCGCCATGCTCCGATACGCTCGGGATGCGCCTGGAAGCGGTGAACCAGGCCGATATGGCGCTGTCCATGGGTTTTGATGTCAGCGGGGCCTTTGCCAATCCCACAGGGGCTATCCAGGGCGGTTTCATTACCGCCATGCTGGATGAAGCGATGAGTACCTGCGTCATCATCGCGTCGAACGTCACCATGACGGCTCCGACGCTCGAGTTGAAAACGTCATACCTGCGACCCCTGTTCCCCGGCCGGGCCACCGTCGAGGCCCGCATACTGAAACTCGGGAAAACCGCGGCGTTCATGGAAGCGGAGTGCTTCGACCCCGAGGGCAAGTTGGTTGCGAAGGCGACTGCCACGGCAGCCCCCAAACCGTTCAAGCGGATCGGATAGCCGATCAGAAAACCGCATGGGCGCCCCGATCATCGGCGGCTGTACCGGCGATCAATCGGTCATAGTGCCTGAACAAGGTATCGCTGCCGGTTTCTGGCGTGGCGCCAGCATCATAACGTTTCGCTGCTTCATCCCAAACCAGCATGGATTCGGTCGCATAATAGTGTCCGATACGGGCCAAGGCCGCCTTCTCGGCCAGGATCGGGGCGATCATGCCGAACGGGCCGAGGATGCCGGCAACGGTGCTCAGGAGCGACGGCGACACCTTCGTGATCTTCGAAGGGCGACCGAGATGGTCGAAAAGGTAAGTCGCCTGGTCCAGCGGTGTGATGGCCGGTCCTGGCCCACCGATGGGGATCACCCGGTTCTGGCGGTCGGCATCGGTCAGACACGCAACGAGGAACACCGCGAGATCCCGATCGCTGATCGGTTTACAGGCCGTCAGGCGGCCATCGCCGAACACCATGAAGGGTTTGCCGGCATTCACGCGGTCCACCTGACCGGACAGGGATTTGAAGAATGCGGTTGGGCGGACGATCGTCCACAAAAGGCCGGAGTCTTTCAGAACGGCTTCAAAGGCCAGCTTCGCGTGCTGAAATGCCAAGTGGGGTTTCTGAACGCAAATCGCTGACAAGACGATGAAATGGGGGATGCTGGCGGCCTTCGCTGCCGCAAGCGCGGCCATGTTTGCGCCGTGGTCGATGGACCATGC
>JBCBKE010000019.1:0-40466 GCA_038522375.1 Pseudomonadota bacterium | reverse complement strand
CATGGCCTCGGCGCCATCGAGCATGCCCTCATCCATGTTCACATCGATGATCTGGGCGCCGTTCTCCACCTGCTGGCGCGCAACCTCGACGGCGGCGGTGTAGTCGCTCTCGAGGATCAGTTTCTTGAACCGGGCCGAGCCGGTGACATTGGTGCGTTCGCCGATATTGACGAAGGTGGTGGTGGATTGGGTCATTCGGGTATCCGTCAGGTGTCGGGGCGTTCGATGCCGTTGAGGCCGTCGATGCTTTCGGCGTTTTGCTCGACGAACACTTTGGCCACGGCCGCATCGCCGTCCTTTTCGTACATGTGGTCCCACGTGCGGCTGAGTTGGTCGCGTTCGGATTTGAAGTCGTAGAACGGCACGCCCCAGCCGCAGCTATCGGCGATGCGGGTCACGTCAATGATGACAATCGAACGGGCTTTCTCGAAGGCGGGAAAATGGGCGAGCAGCTCTGGAATGCGAGGATCATCAAATTGTACCGCCTCACCGTCGCCGTAGAGACGAAGAATGTTGGCTTTGCCCTCAAAGGCGCAGAACATGACCGTGATACGACCGTTTTCCTTGAGGTGGGCCAAGGTCTCGATACCAGACCCGCCAAGGTCCAGCCAAGCCACCTTGTTCGGCCCTAGAACGGCGAAACTGTCATAACCCTTGGGAGACAGGTTCACATGGCCGTCGCCGCCCAGCGGCGCGGTGGCCACGAAGAACATCTTCTGGGCCCTGATGAAGTCTATCAGCCGGTCGTCGAGGTGGTCGTAGATCTTTCCCATGGGTGCGCTCCTCAAGCCGTTTTCCAGCGGGCCGGCCGATCGAGTGGCCAATGTCCATCGGCGATCACCGGCAACCCCGCAACCGTTCGGGTATACCAGTAAACCTGCGCCTGCTCGCCGGTCTCCATACCTGCGCCGTCAAGTAGCGGGGTGATCTTACGCCAGTAGAGCGATCCTTCCGGGTCACCAGGCACAAGGTCTTCGAACGTATCGAGCGCGGCAACAACCTTCGTATCGCGGACCCGCCAGATGACGGCGTGACACACCCCCTGCCCCGGAACCACGCCGGGATAACCGCCGAGATCGTAGAGGTCAGCGCGGAACCGGCACGGCCCTTCGAAACTGCCGGCCGCGTCCAGATCGATATGGGCGGGCATGCCGGCGGCGCCCTGCTTGAGCAGGCCGTAGAAAGCGAACGCATCGCCGGGGGAGACGAGGGGGAGGGTCATCAGGCTGTATAGGCTTTCCTGAAGTGCTTCAGGCGATCTTCGAGGGCAGTGAGCTGTGCGCGACGCATCAGCGGATCGGCAGTGTCCTTCCTCCTGCGCTCCAGAATGGCCTGTAAAACCGAGCAGGCGACGGCCTCCTCGGCCGGCACGCCAAGTTGCCTGGTGAGCCCGTTGACTTCCGCGACAACCTTGGGATCGGAGAAACGCGCTTCGAACTTGCTCATGACGCCAGTTCGAAGGGCTCAAGGCCGGAGAGGCGCATGGCGCGGGTTGCGGTTGGCAGGGAGCGGGGCGCGTTGCCTGACGCGGCATCGGCAATGGCGGCTATATGGTCGGGCGTCGTCCCGCAGCAGCCGCCCATGATGTTGACAAGGCCCGAGGCGGCCCACTCGCCGAGGTGGGCGGCGGTCTGGTCCGGGGTTTCGTCATACTCGCCGAAGGCATTTGGGAGCCCTGCATTCGGGTAGGCGATGATGCGGGTGTCGGCGACCTTGGAAATGGCGGCGATGTGGGGGCGCATAAGATCGGCCCCCAGGGCGCAGTTCAGGCCCACGGCCCAGGGCTTTGCATGGCGGACCGAATACCAGAACGCTTCCGCGGTCTGGCCGGACAGGGTGCGGCCCGAAGCGTCGGTGATCGTTCCGGAGATGATAATCGGAATGGCCTCACCGGTCCCGGCGCGGTGATCGAGGAGGGCCTTGATCGCAGCCTTGGCATTGAGGGTGTCGAACACGGTCTCCACGAGGAAAAAATCGACATACGGCGCCATGGCAGTGGCCTGTTGAAGGTAGGCCATGCGCACATCCTCGAACGTGACGTCCCGGTAGCCGGGATCGTTCACATCCGGGCTGAGCGAAAGGGTCTTGTTGGTGGGGCCGATGGCGCCGAGCACGCCCACAGGACGGTCTGCCCCATCGGCGGCTTCCCGCGCGAGCCGGGCCCCTTCCCCTGCGATCTCAGGCGCCTCCGCTTCCATGGCATAGTCTGCCATGGCGATGGTGGTTGCCGAGAAGGTGTTTGTCTCGATCAGATCCGCGCCCGCAGCGATATAGCGCTCATGGATCGTTCGGATCGCGTCGGGCCTCGTGAGGTTGAGCAGGTCGTTATTGCCCTTGAGGGGCTTGCTCCAATCGGCGAAACGGTCACCGCAGAAATCCTCTTCGTCGAAGCCAAAGCCCTGGATCTGGGTCCCCATCGCGCCGTCAAGGACGAGAATTCGCTGGGCAACGGCCGCCTCAAGGGCAGCAATGCGGGTCTTTCGGGTCATGGCAATATCCCTAGGCGGCGACGGTGGCCGGGGCGACTGCGGGCTTGAGGCCGAGCAGGTGGCAGGTTGAAAGGGCAAGGCTTGCCCGGTTCAGGGTGTAGAAGTGGTACTCGGATACCCCCTCATCGGCGAGCTTGTGACACAATTCGGCGGCCACGTTCGCCGTGATCAGGTCACGGGTCTCCGGATCGTCGTCGAGCCCTTCGTAAAGCGTGTGCAACCACTCCGGCAGGTACGCCTGGCAAAGACCCGAAATCTTCTTCAGGCCCTTGAAGTTCGATTGCAGCATGATGCCGGGAACTATTGGCAGCGTGATACCGGCAGCCGCGACCCGGTCGCGAAAGCGCAGGAAGGTTTCGGGCTCGAAAAAGAACTGGGTGATCGCGCGGTCAGCGCCGGCGTCCTGTTTTGCCTTCAGCAGGTCAAGGTCGGCATCCCACCCGCGGCTCTCCGGATGACGCTCGGGGTAGCAGGCGACAGAGACTTCAAACACCTTGCCAAGGTCTGGCCGATGGCTGCGGAGGCTTTCGACAAGGTCTACCGACCCATTGAAACCGTCCGGATGGGGGGTGAAGGCTGCACCCATCCCCTCGGGCGGATCGCCGCGCAACGCAACGATGTGTTTGACCCCGGCCTCCCAGTAATCCTCGGCCACCTGGAGGACGTCGGCCTTCGACGCACTCACACAGGTCAGGTGGGCAGCGGGTGTCAGGCTGGTGTCCTGGGACAGGCGACGGACCGTATCGTGGGTTCGCTCCCGGGTTGAGCCGCCCGCGCCATAGGTGACCGAAACGAACCGTGGGGACATGGGTTCGAGCCGCGCAACGCACTCCCACAGTCTTTCAGACATCGCTTCGCTCTTTGGCGGGAAGAACTCGAACGAGACGAGGGGCTCCCCGCTCTCCTGGCGGCGGGCGATGGACAGGACGCTCATGCGGCGGCCTCCTTTGCTAATTGGGGTTTGTCGGCGGTCCATATCTGGACCGAAAGCCCTTCGGCCATGCCGGACGGCGGATCGAACCGGCGCGGGGGCGAGAGGCTGAGCGATGTTTCGGCCGTCCACGCCGCCATGGCCTCGGCGCGGATGCCGAGCCTGCGGTGGCCATGGTCGTCCCGCAGGAATTCCAATGCATGGGGGGCAAAGTCAACAACGAGGAGACGCCCGCCCGGGCGCAACAACCGATCGGCTTCGACCAGGACGCCAGCGGGATTGTCGATGAAGTGCAGGACCTGGTGGATGATGACGAGATCAGCACTGGCTGTGTCGAACGGGGTCGCCGCCGCATCGCCGTGCCGCACCCGGGCGTTTGCGATACTGGCGCCTTCGAGATTTGCCCTGGCCACATTCAACATGTGGTGACTCAGGTCGAGGCCCTCGACGGCCTTTGCGCGCGGCGCCAGCAGGACCAGCATGCGGCCCGTTCCGGTACCAAGGTCCACCACCCGGTCGAATGGGCCTGGCCCGACCAGATCCAGGACCGCCGATTCAATGGCTTCATTCGGGTAGTGCAGACTGCGGACCGTGTCCCAGGTTTCTGCCACCTGGGCGAAATAGGTGTTGGCGGCGTTTGCCCGCGCCTGCCGGATCGCATCGAGCCGGGCACGGTCTCGCGATACCGCCGCCTCATCGGCATCGATCTGAGCAAACACATAATCGAAAAGGGGAAGGATCTCATGGCTCG
Organism: Pseudomonadota bacterium; assembly: GCA_038522375.1. GTDB lineage: Bacteria > Pseudomonadota > Alphaproteobacteria > Caulobacterales > Hyphomonadaceae > UBA5336. Next base: position 36,295 of record JBCBKE010000019.1, on the reverse strand, counting down.
TGGACAAGCGGTAGAAGACCCAAGCGCCCTCCGGCAATCGCTGTACAACCCCTGCACTGCTGAGGACCTTGAGATGGTGGGAGAGGCGAGGCTGGCTTTGGCCAAGGATCTGGACCAGTTCGCCGACCGCCAGATCATCCTGGCGCAAGAGTGAGAGGATCCGCAGGCGCGTTGGCTCTCCCACGGCCTTCAGTTGGTCGATAAGCTTATCCATCGCTGATCCTCATCACCACATAAAGATACGTTTATATGATCTAAGGCAAGCGGAAATTTGTTGTCCCTTTGCAACGCCGGAAAACGTGACTGGCCGCGCGGCGCCATTCATGTTGCAGACAGACGCAAGACATCACATATCGACGCAATCACGGTTCGAGGTTTTTTTGAATGCTAAGATATTTCTGCATCGCGACGATGCTTGTCACCACGACCGCATGCGCCAGCACTGACAGTACCTCGATCAGCGCCAGCGACGTCAGCGACCCCTTTGAAGGCGTGAACCGCCGCGTGTTCGCGTTCAACGAGGCCGCCGACAAGGCCGTGATTGGACCTGTGGCGAGGGCTTACGGGGTGGTCACGCCGGAAATCGCACGGACAGGGATCAGCAATGCGCTGAGCAACCTCAACCAACCCGTCGTCTTTGCCAATGATGTCCTGCAGGGCGAGTCCGAGAGAGCGGGAGACTCGTTCTATCGCTTCTTCGTCAACTCAACGATCGGCATTCTCGGCTTCTGGGACGCCGCTGCTCATTTTGGCGTCGAAGGACATTCGGAGGACTTCGGCCAGACTCTCGCTGTCTGGGGGGTCGATCCCGGTCCCTTCCTCGTGCTGCCGTTCCTGGGACCGAGCAATGTCAGGGACCTGGCCGGAACCGGTGTCGATGCGGCGATCAATCCCATCAACTATGTGGAATTTGGCAACGACGCGGATGTCAATCTGGCCGTACGCGGCTCGATGGGTGTGCTGGGTGCATTGAATGCAAGACTGCTATTCGATGACGCCATCCAGACGCTGCGGGAACAACCCGAACCCTACATCGCCTACCGCCGGATTTACAGCCAGACACGCGACGCAGCCATTCGAAATGGTCGAGAAGAAGAAGACCCCTACAAAGATTTGCCTGAATTCGATGATTTCTAGGCGCATCTCCAAGCGAGACATGAAAGGCAACCTGCACATGCCCAGACTCAAGACCCTCGCCGCCGCGCTTGCGGCAACGCTGTTCACGATCAGCCCAGCCGTCGCGGATGTGGCCACCGAGATGTATGTCGAGGAAAATGCCAATGTCGTGCTTCAGACCCTGAACGACCCGACGCTGAGCGCCGATGACCGAACCGCCGCCTTCTCGCGCTACATGGATGAATTCACCGATCTCAACACGGTTTCGAACTTCGTGATCGGCAAGTATGCGCGGCGGTTCAGCGAGGACGAGCTTGCCCGTTACAGGGATGCGTTCAGGACCTACGCACTGACGGTTTATGAAGTGCAGCTCGACCAGTACCGGGGCGAGGCGGTTGATGTCACGGGGTCCTTGGACCGCAGTGAGCGCGACAGCATCGTGAATACGCTCATCAAGCGCGGGGACGGTGAAGAAATGGACGTACGCTGGCGGGTCCTGAAGCGGGATGGCGCCTATCAGGTCGTCGACGTGGCACTGAATATAGATGGCAACCTGCTCTGGCTGGCGATTGAACAGCGCGCACAATTCATCTCACTGCTGGACCGCACAAACGGGTCGGCTGATGCCCTGATCGAGAAGATCTATTCGATGACGGAATCACTCCTGGCGGAGCAAGCCGCCGGACGCGCACCGCCACCGACGGGGTTTGCCGCCAACGAGGGCTAGGATATCCGTCTTTGACGGAATCATCGGTCGTCGGTTTTGCCTTACTCACGGCAGTCAGGCTTTGCCAAACGCCTCCGCACCTTGGAGAGAGGGATGGGACGGCCTGATCGGTCGGCCTTGCCCGCCGCTTCCGGGGGCAGGCTCAGGCGCGCATGGCCGGTGGCTTTCTGTCAGTCCGGCGCGTGGGCTGGAAGTTGTCCGATCCGCCTGATCTCCCATCGGAGATCGACGCCGCTCGTATCGAGAACACGGGCGCGGACCAGCTCTCCGAGGGCCTCGATGTCCGAAGCGGTCGCGTTGCCGGTATTGATCAGGAAATTGCAGTGCTGGTCGGAGACTTGCGCGCCACCGACCCGCAATCCCCTGCAGCCTGCAGTATCGATCAGCTTCCAGGCTGACCGCCCATCGGCCGTGCCTGGCGGATCGGGATTGGCAAACGTGCTGCCCGATGTCTTGTCCCGGACCGGCTGGGTCGCTGCCCGACGGGCCTGATGGGCAGCGATCTCAGCGCGAAGGGCAGCAGGTTCGGCCTTGCCCGAAGCGCGAAGGGTAACGTTGGTGACGATGAGATCGAGGGGCAGCTCGCTGTGGCGGTAAGCGAAACCGAAGTCCTCGGGCGTTAGATCAACGATTTCACCGGTCCGGGTGACCGCGCGAGCCGCAGTGATGACATCACTCAGCTCTCGTCCGTAGCACCCGGCATTCGTCCGTGTGGCACCGCCGATCGTGCCTGGAATGCCTGAAAGGAAGGAGAGCCCGGCCAGACCAAGCCCGGCCGCTTCCTTCGCGATGGCAAGGTCGAGCGCCCCTGCCCTCGGAATGAGCGTATCTCCGGCCTGGGGGATCTCGCCCCAATGCCGGCCCATGAGGCGGATCGTAACGCCGCGGATACCGCCATCACGAACGATGACATTCGAGCCAACGCCGAGCACGGTGACGGGGATTTCGGGATCAAGCGCTTTCAGGAAGCCTGCGAGATCGTCCTCGTCGACGGGAAGAAACAACGCGTCGGCAGGCCCACCCACGCGAAACCATGTGTAAGGCGCCAGCGAGGCGTTCGCGATGAGCTTGCCACGGGGCTTTGGGAGGGCGGCGGCGTCATAGGTCATCACCCTCAGTAATCCCGGGCGACCGCGGTGAAAAGAAGGCCGTGCGGGGAAAGCCTTCGACGCCGCAGATGACGCATGGAGCAAGGGGCGCTAGTGAAGATCGAAACGAGGATCGCCGCCATGCCCACCGCGCCCATTGACGAGAAGAGCCACCTCTACCTCATTGATGCATCCGCCTACATCTTCCGGGCTTTCCATGCGCTGCCCCCCCTCAGCCGCGCGAGCGACGGCCTGCCAGTTGGCGCGGTTTCTGGCTTTTGCAACATGATCTGGAAACTGCTTGAGGATTTGCGCGGGCCTGACCGGCCGACCCATTTCGCCTGCATCTTCGATCACTCGTCCTATTCGTTTCGCAACGACCTTTACGCCGACTACAAGGCCAACCGGCCACCGCCGCCGGAAGACCTGAGGCCACAGTTTCCATTGGTCCGCCAGGCGGCCATCGCCTTTGCCACCCACGCCCTGGAACAGGAGGGTTACGAGGCCGATGACCTGATCGCCACCTATACCCGGCGGGCCGAACAGCTGGGCGCCCGGGTCACCATTGTGTCCTCAGACAAGGACCTGATGCAACTGGTGAGTGACCGGGTCCAGATGCTCGATACGATGAAGAACAAGGTCATGGGCCTGGATGCCGTGGCGGAGAAATTCGGTGTCACCCCGGACAAGGTTATCGACGTGCAAGCCCTTGCGGGCGACAGCGTCGATAATGTTCCGGGCGCACCGGGTATCGGTGTTAAAACCGCGGCGCAACTGATCGCCGAGTTCGGTACCGTTGAGGCCCTGCTCGAACGGGCGGAGGAGATCAAGCAGCCCAAACGCAGGCAGACCCTGATCGACCATGCCGACGATGTCCGAATCTCGAAAACACTCGTCACCCTGAAGGACGATGTGCCCCTGGACCGGGCGCTCGAGGACCTGGCGGTGGCAGACCCCGATCCCGAAACCCTGCTGGCGTTCCTGGAAGAGATGGAGTTCCGGACAATCACCCGCCGCATCCGGGAGCATTTTGCGGGGGAAGGGATTGCCGTCGAGACCATCGGCGAAACGTCCGATCAACCCGCCGTCGACCACAGCGCCTACGAGACGGTGACCGATGTGGACCGGCTCAAGGAATGGGTGGTCCGGGCCGAGCGGCAGGGCCATGTCTGCATCGATACCGAAACCGATAGCCTGGATGCCGTCTCGGCACGGCTGGTGGGTATCTCGATGGCGCTGGGCCCAAACGCGGCCTGTTACATCCCGCTCCGGCACGTGGATCCTGAGGGCGATGACCTGCTGGGCGGCGCTGCACCGAAACAGATTGATTTCGACACAGCCATCGGTGTGGTGAAGCCCTTGCTTGAGGATCGGTGTGTTCTCAAGATCGGGCAGAACATCAAGTATGACGTCGCGGTCCTGCAATCGGTTGGCATCGCGCTGGCGCCGGTTGACGATACCATGTTGTTGAGCTTTGCGTTGCATGCTGGCCAGCATGGCCATGGCATGGACGAGCTGTCAGAGCGTTTCCTCTCCCACTCCCCCATCCCGTTCAAACAGGTGGCCGGAACCGGCAAGTCGCAGGTGACCTTTGACCGGGTTCCCCTTGAAAAGGCGACGCCCTACGCCGCTGAAGACGCCGATGTCACTGTCCGGCTGTGGGGCCTGCTACGGCCGCGCTTGCCCAGGGAGGCGGTTTCGGCGGTGTATGAAAGGCTCGACCGTCCGCTGATACCCGTCGTTGCGGACATGGAGCGGGCCGGCATCAAGGTGGACCGGGACAAGCTCTCGCGATTGTCGTCGGACTTTGCCCAGAGGATGGCCGCCTATGAAGCCGAGGCGTATGAACTGGCCGGCCGGGAATTCAACATCGGCAGCCCCAAGCAACTCGGCGAGATCCTGTTCAACGAGATGGGTCTGCCGGGGGGCAAGAAAACCAAGACTGGCGCCTGGCAAACCGGCGCCGATGTGCTTGAGACACTGTCGGCGGAGGGGCACGCCCTGCCGCGGGCCATCCTCGACTGGCGGGGGCTTTCCAAACTGCGGTCGACCTACACCGAAGCCCTGCAGCAGGCGATCAACCCCCATACGGGGCGCGTGCATACGACCTATTCCATGGCTGGCGCCCAGACGGGCCGGCTGTCGTCGAACGACCCGAACCTCCAGAACATTCCGATCCGAACCGAGGAAGGGCGGAAGATCCGTGAGGCGTTCATCGCAGAACCGGGCCATAAGCTCATTTCCGCCGACTACAGCCAGGTTGAGCTTCGGTTGCTGTCCCACCTCGCCGATATCGACGCCTTGAAAGCCGCGTTCCAGGACGGGCTGGACATCCATGCCATGACGGCCAGTGAGATGTTCGACACCCCGATCGAGGGAATGGATCCCATGATCCGCCGGCGTGCAAAGGCCATCAATTTCGGGATCATCTATGGTATTTCCGCGTTCGGACTGGCCAACCAGCTCGCTATCCCGCGCGAAGACGCCTCGAGCTACATCAAGGCCTACTTCGCAAAGTTTCCCGGCATCCGGACGTACATGGATGAAACCAAGGCCCTGGCGAAGGCGCAAGGTTACGTGGAGACGGCCTTCGGTCGCCGCCTCCACCTCAAGGATATCAACTCCAAGAACGGCCCAAGCCGCGCCTTTGCCGAGCGCCAGGCGGTGAACGCACCCATTCAGGGGTCTGCAGCCGACATCATCAAGCGGGCCATGATCGCCATGCCAGCGGCGCTGAAAGCTGCCGGCCTGAAAGCCAAGATGCTGCTCCAGGTGCATGACGAGCTGATCTTCGAAGCCCCCGATGACGAAGTCGGCGCCACCCTGGACGTGGTGAGCGCAACCATGCGGTCAGCGCCGCTGCCGGCCCTGTCGCTTTCCGTGCCGTTGGTCGTTGACGCCAACGCGGCCGAAACCTGGGCGGAAGCTCACTGAGGTCTCGCCCATCCGAATGAGAGCGGTATCTGTGCCGCGTCAGGCGGCGCGCACCAGGTAGCCCGCCCGTGGGAAATGGACGTGCACGGTTTCCGCGCGCGCGTCGCTGCGCTGGATGACGGTCTGCTCGCTGTCGGCGTGAACCAGAATGCCCTCCACCCAGTCGCGCCCATAATCGTCGGGTGCGACTGCAACCTTGTCACCGGGCGCGAAAGCCTGGGAGGCTGCCCCCGTTACCGTGGCCGGCTTGAGCCGCGGCGCAGCTTTCCTGGCGATCTCGATGGCGGCACCGCCCGACAATTCGGTTGGCGTCTGGCCTTCGAAATCCTTCAGCCGATTGTACCAGTCCCGTGTGAGCGGGGCAGCATCCAGACATTCGGTCAGGAAATCCGGCACGTTCTGTTCGACGAACCAGAGGTTCATATGGGCATGAACATCGACGAGGCCCGGTTTGGTATTCACGAGCCAGACGCCGCCGCCAGCCCCCTGTCCACCCCGCAGGCGTTCTTCGATCCACATCAGGTGGCCCACCCATTGTTCCCTCAGCATGGGCGCGGCCGACGCCATTGCAGCGGTGTCGAAAGGTCGCCCGGAGAGTTTCTCCCGGTCGGCCTTGAAGGCGTCAGGGACCGTGTCCCCCAATGCACCGAAGATGACGCCGACAGAGCATTGGAACCAGATCCGGTCGGCCCACATGCCCACCATCTTGTGGAGCCCCTCATGGCCGGGAAGGTTGAGACTGGCCATGGGATAACGCCGGTTCAGCTCCATCAGGATGGTCGCTGTGTCACAGAAGATATCGGCACCGATCTGGAGAAAGGGCGTCCGCCGGTAACCGCCGGTCAGGCTGACAACATCCGGCTTTGGCATGATCACGGGAACATCCACGCCGCACCAGGCCAGGTTCTTGAGCGCGAGGGCGAGCCGGATCTTTTCGGAGAATGGGGACGTCTGGTAGTGGTGCAGGATGATGGTTTGCGCATCGGCCATCGGTCGGCTCTCCTTCTTGGGCGCCCAGCAGGGCAGTCTTGCTTGCGCCGCGACCCTTGGGAAGTCCCCATCGATCCAATTGCGATTGCGCAGGGGCTGGAAAGCCGCCAAACACACAGTCCGGCTGCCTGAGGAGGTCAAGCAATGGCGCTCAAACACCCGATTTCCATCATCGCCATTGTGGCGGTGCTGGCAGCCTGCGCAACGCCTGAGCCAGATCCGTGCACAGCAGAATGGATCGATTGGAAGAAGGATGAGATTTTCAGTGAGTTCACCCGCACGTACCGGGCCGACATCCGGGCGCTCCGCAACCTCGAAGATGACCTGCAGTCCCCATCGATGGTTGCTGCCCTGCGGCTTGCCAGCCGCGCTGAAACCATTGGCAACATGGCCGAAGACTTCATCTCGGAAACCGTACCCGAACTCCGCGCCGCCCTCGGCCCGTGCGCAGCGACGCCGGTCACGGCCGCTGACCTGATGGCCGACCTTCTGGAGGACCAGGGCGTCGGCGAACAGACGATCGCCTGGGTACGCGCGCTTGGCGCCTTCATCGAGACGGTGCCACCGGAGAGCTAGATCGCATGGGTTTCGCTCACGGCAGTTTGGCGATGCCAAACGCCTCCGCATTCGGAGACAGGGAGGCGGCGGCCTGACCGGTCGGCGGGCCTTGCCTGCTGAGGCGTTTCCGCGAAAGGCAACAACGCTCTAACGCCGGATCGCTGGTGTCTCGATCGGTAATCCGTCTCCCCGGGTCGCAAGATAGAGTTCGAGGGCCACGTAGACCCCGTCCCCAAGGGGATAGGGCTCGGCCCGCACACCGATGTCGCAATCGCGGAACCGGCGATGGAGCGAGCCGATCGTCTGCCAGGCCAGTCGGTAGGTCGGAAAACCGTTGCCATGTCCCTGGCTGATCGTATCGCCACGAAGCTGCATGCCCCAGCGCTCGGTATGACACTGGCTGCACGCCAGGTTCAGTTGTCCTTTGCGTCTGTAAAAGTACTGGCGCCCTTCGGCTAGCGCACCCTCCATCTCTTCCGTCACCTCCACCGACACCGGCAATCCGGCAGAGAGGTTGACCACGAAGCTGGTCAGCGACAGGAGATCATCGCTCTCATACTCGAGCGCTGGCAGGGACTGATGACGGCTGCGGCACAAGTTGATCCGCCCTTCCAGATTCACCAGCGTGCCGGTTATGGGATCAATAGTGGGATGGTAGGCCGCAGCACCGATGAGCGCCGCGCCATCTGCGCCATGACAGCTCGCGCAGGCCGCTGCCGCCCCCCGGGTTTCACGAAAGAGGGCATGGCCGGCTTCGACCCATAGATAGCCAGGGTTTTCGAAGGTGTCGGACTGGAGGGCCTGGGTTTCAGGGGTCAGGAATGATAGCCCCGATTGCACCTCGCCGGGTGCGAGGATTGCTGGCGGTGCCATTTCAGGTTCAGGTTGCGGAGCGCCGCATGCACCCAGGCAAACGGCGAAACAGAAGGCCAGGACCGGAGACCGGCGGCCGGTCATGCCACTGTGATTTCAGCGAACTCGCTCAGGGTCTCGCCGTCCTGGTGTGTCCACCGGAACTCCAGCGTGCCGGTTTCGGTGGCGACCGTGTGAAAGGTCAGGAAAGGGTTGGCGGCGACCGCTGGAAAGAATGCTGCCTCGAACACCACTTCACCATTATAGAGGCACGCGAACGCCGTAACGATATCCCGCGGGATGCGGCGCCCGATGCTATCGACGCGGAACCCCGTTTCCATGGGGTGCTGGACCATGGCGCGCAATTCGATCACCTCGCCGGGCTGGGCGGTGGCGGGGACTGAGATACGGGCGCGGTCCATCGAAGGCTCCAGTCTAGAGGATTATGCAGGCGGCCAGCGTGACCACCGTCTCTGCCGTGCCCGTGAACAGGCGACCGTCATTCATCTCGGCCACAGCGAGGATGGTCTGGGTATCACTGAGACGGACCCGCGTGGCGACCCGGGCGCGGCCGGCGCGCGGGCCAAGGGTGAAACGCGCCACGTCCGGCAAGGGGTTCCGTTCGGCAAAGATCGCGATACGCCGGACGTGATCTTCGGCGGTCATGGGACTGTCGACATCCACCTCAAGGGAGACAGAGTTCCCGTTCTCGGCAATTGGCGGCAGGGACAGTGTCACCCGTCCTGCCTGAAGTGGGCGACCGTCAAACAGGGCATCAAGCGATGTTTGCACCGCCCCGGGTGTTGCCATCGATTGGGCCGGGACGAGGGAAACCGTCGCCAGGCCGGCAGTGGCTTGGATGAAGGTACGCCTGTTGATCATCTCAATCCTGCTTGTCGTCCATGGTCGGGGCCCTGAGTGTCACGAGATAAGCGGTGAGGTCTTCCACCTGCTGAGCAGATAGGACCGGGCTGCCGCGATGGCCAGCCATGACCTGGTTCAAACCGTCGATCCGATAGTAGGACGGCATGATTGTGTCAGGCACAACGCGGCGCGCATCCGCGACCTGCAGGCGAATCTGGCCCTCTGTCAGGCGACGTCCGACGCCGGTGAGTGATGGCGCAAGGTTCCCCTGGAAAGGCGCATCCAGACCCTCAACCGCATGGCACAGCAAGCAATGGGCGCCGTCACGGTCGAGAAACACGGCTAGACCGCGCTGCGGGTCCCCCGCAATCTGGGTCAACGGGACAGGGATCGCATCGCCCACGATGTGTCGATCCTGAATCAGCATCGGCTCGGCGGTGTCGCAAGCGGCAATCGCGAGCATTGCATAGGCCGAGAGCACCGCCCAACGCATCAGCCAAATGTTTCCGATGTGATCGCGCCAAACCAATGGTTGGCCTGGGCTGCTTCGGCCTGGCGGATCGCGGGTGCAGCCGCCAGCGGGCTGATGCCGCCGGCGTCGCTGACTTCGCTGATCGCCGTCCCACCGAGCCGGTAGACCCCGACCACCGAGACCGCAGCTTCGGCCCCCACATAGGAATAACAGGTATTGGCGAGCACCGTCGGTTGCGGCGCTTGTCCTGCCAACAGCCGTGCAACCTGGATCGCGCACACCTTGCCCTGGGCGTTTGCGGCGAACGCTGATTTCGGCATCGGCGCCATGATGGCGGCGTCACCAATGACGTGGATATTGGGCTGGCGTGTCGATTCGAACGTCACCGGATCGACCGGGCACCACCCTGTTGCGTCGGTGACCCCTGCCCGGTCTGCAATCTGGCTGGCTTTCTGGGGCGGGATCACATTCGCCACATCCGCTTGAACTGTGTCAAAATCGGTTTCGAACGTGAGGGTTTCGGGATCGACACGGGATACACGGCCATCATCGGACGCGCCGCGCCATTCGAGGTGATCGGGATAGCGCTCCGACCATGCCTCCAGGAAGAGGGGTTTCTTGGAGAACCCGTCCTTGGCATCGAGCACGACCAGCTTCGAACGCGGTTTCTCCCGCTTGAGATAGTTCGCGATCAGGCTCGCCCGCTCATAGGGGCCCGGCGGGCACCGGTAGGGCGCTGGCGGAACCGACATGACGACCGTGCCGCCATCCTCCATCTCCCTGAGTTGTTGGCGGAGGAGCACGGTCTGGGCTCCCGCCTTCCAGGCATGGGGCATCCTGCGAATGGCCGTACGACCATAACCGGCGAGCGCGCCCCAACGAATATCAACACCCGGGGACAGGATCAGGCGGTCGTAGCTGAGGGTTTCACCCCCCTCCAGCGTGACGATCTGGGTCGTCGGGTCGACGGCATTGGCTCTGGCCCTGATGACCTCGACGCCGGTTGCGGCCACGCCGGTGTAGCGGAACCCCTGGTCCATGATTTCCCGCATCCCGCCGATGACGAGATTGCTGAACGGGCACGCCACATAGGTTTCGCGGGGCTCGACCAAGGTGACCGAGAGGCGTGGTGCCAGCGCCTTCATCGTTCGCGCAGCCGTCGCACCCCCAAAACCGCCGCCGATGACCACAATGCGTGCTGAACCCGTCTGGGCCTCCGAGAACAGCGGAAGCACGCCAGTGGCGCTCAAGCCTGCGATCAGGCCCCGGCGGGTCATGGCTGATGGCATCCCTAGCGCTCTCCGCCAGCAAGATAGTCCGCGATCAGATCCAGTTCGGCCTCGGTATAGCCGCGCGCGATGCGGTGCATGACTGTGTCGCCCACATCGTCGGCCCTGTAGGCTACCAAGGAGGCTTTCAGAGTGCCCGCGTCCAATCCCTCAATCGAAGGGATGGCGTCGGCGCTTCTATCGAGCCCTGCCATGTGGCACCCCGAGCACGAGGCCGACAAGGCGGCCGCCATACCGGTCGCATGACCTTCCGACGCGGACGTTGTGGACCGGCCCGCTTCGCCCGCAGGACCTGGCCCGCAGGCCGCCAATCCGGTCACCCAAAACAGGCTCGCCAAACCGAGGAACGTCCGCAGGCTTGTCGTCAAGCGGCCCTCAGGTCCTGGTCCTTGATGGGGAGTTGGCGGATACGTTTGCCCGTCGCCGCGTGGATGGCGTTCAGCACAGCGGGCGCCGCCACGGCGATGGTGGGCTCACCCACACCGCCCCAGAAACCGCCCGACGCCATCACAATGGTCTCGACCTCCGGCATCTGCGCAATGCGCAGTGAGTTGTAGGTATCGAAGTTCCGCTCCTGCACCTCCCCGTTCTCGAAGGTGATCTCGCCGTAGAGCAGGCCCGAAAGGCCGTAGACGAAGGAGCCTTCGACCTGGGCTTCGATCTGCTGGGGGTTCACCGCGATGCCCGGATCCGTCGCCGCTGTGATCTTGTGGATCTTCAGCACACCTGCGTCGTCGACGGTGACTTCGGCGCATGCCGCCACATAGCTGCCGAACGCCTTACAGACCGCAAGGCCCCTGCCCCGGCCATCATCATTGCCCCATCCGCCGGCTTCGGCGGCAGTCTGGAGAACAGCGGCGTTCTTCGGGTAATCTTCCATGAGCGCCAGGCGGAACTCCAGGGGATCGCGGCCGGCCGCATAGGCCAGCTCGTCCATGAAGCATTCCATGTAAATGGCGTTCTGGTTGACGTTCACGCCCCGCCAGAAGCCGGGACGGACAGGCGGGTTACGCATCGCATGGTCAATCAGCAGATTGTCGATCCCATAGCTCAGCGTATGATCTTCCATCTGCGGGTCGACGCCAGCTGGCAACAGGCTTTGGAAAGCGAACGCATCCATGCCGTCGCGCAGCGCACCCGGCATCAGGGCGGCGAGGATGGACTGGCCGGCGATACGCAGGTGGAGACCGGTGAGATTGCCGTCGGCATCGAGCCCGCCGCGCACCTTCGCCTGGGTGATCGGGTGGTAGAAGCCGTGCTGCATGTCCTCTTCCCGCGACCAGAGCAGCTTGACCGGCGTGCCGGGCATCTGTTTGGCGATCTTCACCGCCTGGGTGACGTAGTCCCCACCGCCGCGGCGACCGAAACCGCCGCCCAGCAGCATCTTGTAGACATCGCACTGGGTGATGGGCAGCTCTGCCGCTTCCGAAGCCGCCGCAAGCGCTGCCTCACCATTTTGCGTCGGGCACCAGACCTCGCATTTCTCTTCCGTCCACAGCGCGGTGGCGTTCATCGGCTCCATCGTGGCGTGGTTCTGGAACGGATAATTGTAGGTTGCCTCGATGATCTGCTCTGCACCTTCAATGGCGGCAGCAGCGTCGCCGGCGACGTTGCCAACGAACGCCTCGTCCGCGTCCAGACCTGAGGCGACCAGTTCATTGATCTGAGCCGTGTCGAGATCTGCGAACTCGCCCTTGTTCCAGTCCACCGGCAGGACCTTGAGCGCTTCATTCGCCTGCCACCAGGTGTCAGCGACCACGGCGACGGAGACATCATCGACCTTCACAACTTGCTTGACGCCGGGCCGGTCCATGACTGCCTCGGCATCAAAGCTCTCAAGCGTGCCGCCGCGGACAGGGCACTGCATGATGGATGCCGTCAGCATGCCCGGCAGGCTGATGTCGGCGCCGTATTGCTGGACACCCGTAACCTTGTCGACCGTATCAAGCCGCATGAGCGGCTGTCCCGCGATCGTCCAGTCTGCGGGATCCTTGAGTGGAATTTCGGTCGGCGGCGTCAGGGCTGCGGCAGCGGTGGATACCGCGCCGTAGGTGGTTGTCTGGCCATCGGGTCCGCTGATCACGCTTTTCTCGGCGGTGCAATCGGCAGGCGAAACACCCCACTCGTTCGCGGCCGCCTCGATCAGCATCATGCGTGCCGCAGCGCCGCCTTCGCGGACGTACTGGTGGCTGCCGCGGATGCCCCGGCTGCCGCCGGTTGCGTAGTCGCCCCATACCCGGTCACGCGCCAAGTTCTCACCGGGTGTGGGATACTCGGTCGTGACCTTGTCCCAATCGGCGTTCAGCTCCTCTGCCACCAATTGGGCGAGGCCGGTCAGTGTACCCTGCCCCATCTCGGACCGGGCGATGCGGATCGTTATCGTGTCATCGGGCGCGATATGCACCCAGGCATTGACCTCCGGTGCTTTCGGTATTGCCGGCGCATCAGCGGTCGCGGTTTCTTCAGCGGCGGGCGCGCAGGCCGTCATGAGGCCGATCGTCAGACCCGTGGCGCTGGTTCCGATGATGAAGTTTCTGCGGGAGACTGTGTATCCGTCTGCCATGGTGTCCTCCCTCAAGCCTTGGTCTTCGCCAGGTGCACGCCCTTGCGCACCCGGGCCAGCGTTCCGCACCGGCAGATGTTCGTGATCTGCTGGTCGATATCTTCGTCGCTGGCGTCTGGGTTCTCGTTCAACAACCCGGCGACAGCCATGATCATGCCAGGCTGGCAATAGCCGCACTGGGGAATGTCCAATTCGACCCAGGCCTGCTGAACCGGATGGGACCCGTCCTCGGACAGACCCTCGATCGTCGTGATCTCCTGGTCCGCCGTCACCGCCGCAGCGGGATAGACGCAGGATCGGACGGGTACACCATCAACATGGACGGTGCAGGCGCCGCACTGGGCAATGCCGCATCCGAATTTCGTACCCGTCAGACCCAAAGAGTCTCGCAGGACCCAAAGCAATGGCGTGGTGTCATCCACGTCCACCTCTTTCACTTCGCCGTTCACTTTCAGCGTCGCCATGGCGGCCTCCCTAATCTCTCCAGCCTACGATAACGCTTTTTCAGCGCTTGTCCGCCGAAAACTGAACGATGTGATAAATCTTTCTCGCCCGTGCGCCGCGCGCTGTCATCGATGTTGATCTGGAGAGCCGGCCTGAATAGAGACCTCAGCGTGCTCCCTCGGTGTTTTCATCCCGCGCCCGCCGCCCTGCTTCTCTGTGTCTTGTCGAGCGCTATCGCACAGGGTTGCTCACCGGGCGCGCGCACGCCCGATATCCGTGTGGCTGCAGCCACGAACATAAAGCCGGCGCTGGAACTGATCGAAACGACCTTCGAAGTGGAGACCGGCCTGTCCGTGAGCGTGACCTATGGCGCGACCGGGAAACTGACCGCCCAGATACTCGCCGGCGCTCCGTTCGATGTGTTTCTCGCCGCAGACGACGCTCGCCCAAACTTGTTGGAACAGCGGGGGATTGTCGTGGACGGGACCCTGAAACCCTACGCTGAGGGCGGCTTGATGGTATGGCTACCCAAAGCAGAGCAAGCGCCCGTTTCGCTGGCGGCGGCCCTGGCCGACCCTTCGGTCCGCCACATCGCCATCGCCAACCCGGATCTCGCCCCCTACGGACTTGCGGCGAAGGACGTGCTTGCGAATATCGGGCTGGCCGACACGGTCGAAGCGAAGCTCGTCTTCGGCGAGAATATCGGCCAGGCCTTCGCACTGGTCGCCAGTGGGAATGCAGATGCCGGATTTATCGCTGCAAGTCAGTCAGGGCGCGCGAGCCAGACCGGTCAGCTGATCGCCATCGACCGGGACCTTCACAGCCCGATCCTGCAGTCAGGCGTTGTCCTGGAGCGGGCAACCGATAACGCAGATGTGCTTCTGTTCCATGCCTTTATCTACAGTGCGCCATCCCATGCTATCCTCGCGAGTCACGGCTATGGTGTGCCCTGAACAATGCGCGATCTCGGTCCTTTTGTCCTGACGTTGCAGTTGGCAGCGATAACGACGGTTATCCTGTTTGCGCTTGGCGTTCCGCTCGCCTGGTGGCTGGCGACGACGCAGTCGCGCACGAAGCCGGTCATTGAGGCGGTGACGGCCCTGCCCCTTGTCCTGCCGCCCACGGTGATCGGCTTCTACCTGCTCGTGCTTCTCTCGCCGAACACGCCCCTTGGCTCAGCCTGGGTGACGTTGACCGGCGACCAACTCACCTTCTCCTTTACCGGCCTGGTGGTGGCTTCGGTGATCTATTCCCTGCCCTTCATGGTCCAACCCCTTCAGAGCGCGTTTGAAAGCGTGGGCCGTGGCCCGATGGAAGCGGCTGGGACGTTGGGCGCCAGTCAGCTCGACGCTTTCGCGACGGTGGTCCTGCCGCTCTCGGCCCGGGGATTTCTCACGGCGGGCATCCTGAGCTTCGCCCATACGATCGGCGAGTTCGGTGTGGTGCTCATGGTCGGCGGGGCCATCCCGGGCGAGACCCGCGTGATATCCATCCAGATCTATGAGGCGGTGGAGAGCCTCGATTACGGTGAAGCGCACACCCTGTCTGCCCTCCTGCTGGGTTTCTCCTTCACGGTGTTGGTCCTGGTCTATGCCATCAATCGCAAGGCACCGTTGCGTGCCTTCTGACGCGCTCGACCTCAACCTCCAGGCACGGCGCGGACGCCTTCGTCTGGACGTGCGCGGCACGCTGCCGGAAAGTGGCGTCACGGCGTTGACGGGGCCAAGCGGTGCCGGAAAGTCTACGCTGCTACGGCTTATTGCGGGCCTCGACAGACCGGAGCGAGGCGAGATCCGCTTTGGCGGCGAGACGTGGGTGGACACCCGGACGCGACGCTTTCGACCTCCACACAAGCGGCCTGTCGGAATGATGTTCCAGGACGGGCGCCTCTTTCCCCACCTCTCGGTGCGCCAGAATCTGAGCTATGCGCACAAGCGCCGCGAAACACCTGTTTCCGGGCCAGACTGGGATGAGGTGATCGGCGCGCTGGATCTCACCGACCTGTTGGAACGGCAACCCCTGTCACTGTCGGGCGGTGAACAGAGACGGGTGGCTCTGGGCCGCACACTGTTGACGGGGCCGCAGCTTCTATTGCTTGATGAGCCGCTCACCGGACTGGACAGGGCACGGAAGCGTTCAATCCTGCCCTATATTGAGCGGGCGGTGAACGCCTTTGCGATCCCGACCGTCTACGTCTCCCATGACCTGCCCGATATCGCCCGGCTGGCCGATCATCTATGGGTCATGGAGGATGGTCGCCTCATGCGCACGGGACCAGCTGACCGGCTGCTCTCTGTCTGGTCGGAACATAGCGAAGCGGCAAGCGGTGCAAGGCTGACGGCCACAGTCCAGGACGTTGATGATGCCCGGGGTATCCTCATCCTCGAGGCGGGCGGCCATGTCCTGAATGCGCCCCGGCAGACTGGCATCGATGTGGGCTCAACCGTTCGGCTATGGATCCGGGCGGACGATGTGGCGATCGCGACGAGCCAACCTGGCAATCTGAGCATCCGCAATATCCTGCCGGTCACGATCACAGCGGTCCATGCGGGAGCGGAGCGGCCCGACGCGGACCTGACGCTCGACTTCCTGTCGAGGCCGCTACTGGCGCGCGTCTCGCGCGCGTCCCTGCTGGATCTTGATCTCAAGGTCGGCCAGCCGGTCTACGCCCTGCTCAAGACGGTCCGACTGGAAGACAGCGGCCTCTAAGACCGCATCCGTCTTCGACCGAACCGCTCGCGTTCAGCCGACAATATCGGCGTCGGTGAAGAACTGGGCGATTTCAATGGCGGCGTTTTCTTCGCTGTCCGATCCGTGCACCGAGTTCTCGCCGATGGACTTGGCGAACAGTTTCCGGATCGTACCCTCGGCGGCTTCTGCGGGGTTCGTGGCCCCCATCACATCACGGTACGCGGTCACGGCGTTCTCGCCCTCAAGCACCTGGACGACGACCGGCGCCGAAGTCATGAACGCCACCAGTTCGCCATAGAACGGACGTTCGGCGTGAACCTCATAGAATTTCCGGGCTTGCGCTTCGCTCATATGGATGCGTCGCTGGCCGACGATACGCAGGCCGGCGTCTTCGATAACCTTGTTCACCGCGCCGGTGAGGTTGCGTTCGGTGGCATCGGGTTTAATGATCGAGAAAGTGCGCTGGATAGCCATGGGTGAAGTCCTTGAATGCCGGGAGGAGAGCGGTTTCGCCGGGGCTATAGCGGGGCGGGCCCAGAGGGGCAACGGATGATTACGGCCCTCGCGCGAAAGGGCGCCGAAACAGCGGCGCCTGACGCTAACCGATCGTCTCCTCCAGGAGGTCGGCGACCAATTCTGCGACCTCGGTTATGGGCGCCTGCTCCGACGTTATCCCGTAAGCGCTGGCGAGGCGTGCGATATCGGGCGCCGCGATGTACACAGCGCCCTTTTCCTCGAACACGGCAATCCGAAGCGGAAGTTCCTGGGCGAAGGCAGC
The DNA here is from genome assembly GCA_038522375.1 of Pseudomonadota bacterium. Taxonomy (GTDB): domain Bacteria; phylum Pseudomonadota; class Alphaproteobacteria; order Caulobacterales; family Hyphomonadaceae; genus UBA5336. The sequence continues at coordinate 18,929 of JBCBKE010000019.1, read as the reverse complement.
GTTGGCTTGCAGAAACGGGGTCGAAGACTTGGGATTGCAGATCATCAGCACCCGGGACGGCGCCAGTGTTTCGCCAACCGTGGCCGCACCGCCCCCATGGTCGATGACGGCGAAGACCTTGAGCGGGCGTTTGCCAACAGCGGCATCAAGCCGTGCGATGCTCGTTCCGAAATCGTAGGGGCTCTTCGTGAGGGTTGGGGTTGGGAGCATATCGGCCGCTGGACGCGCCGCATCGGCATAGGGGCTCCCCGCTCTGTCTGCTCCCAGAATTGCTGCGGCGGCCGCTTTCATGTCAGTGCTCCATCGTTGCGTTACGCAGCGGGTTGCCTGCGTCTCCAGCGTCTAACATAGAGCGGGGTAGCGGTTTCGCCGCTCGCGCAACAATCACAATCAGCGGAGATGCGCCGTGATCGAACATCCCATGGGCGGACGCGTGGAGCCGGGCTTTGAGCCGGTAAGGACTGTGTTCGAGGAAACCTTCGCAGCAGGAGAGGAATTGGGCGCTGGGTTCTGCGCGATCGTGAATGGCCAGATTGTCGTTGATCTCTGGGGCGGCTGGGCGGACCGCGCGCAAACGACGCCCTGGAGGGCTGACACGCTTGTTCCCGTGTTTTCGACAACGAAAGCAATTGCGGCGCTGGTGGTCGCGAGGGTGCTGGCAGGAACGGGCGGAGAGATTGGCTATGGCACACCGGTCGCTTCGGTCTGGCCCGAATTCGCGGTGGCGGGAAAAGATCAGGTGACGATCGGCGAGATGCTGTCGCACCAGGCGGGCCTGCCCGGGTTCAAGGCTCCGATCGATCCTGACCTCTGGCTGGATCCTCCCGCCCTCGCCGCCCGACTGGCCGAGGAAGCGCCGATGTGGACGCCGGGGACGATGCACGGGTATCACCCGCTGAGCTGGGGCTATCTGGCAGGCGAACTGGTGCAGCGGATCGCCGGGCAGAGCCTTGGCACGGTGCTACGCGACGAGGTTTGCGCGCCAGCCGGCGTCGATTTCCAGATCGGTCTGCCCGAAGCTGACCATGGCCGGGTTGCTGAGATGGAGCGGCCCAAGGCGCTGCCGGCGCTTGGCCCCATGAACGATTACAAGCGGGCAGCTTTCCTGACGAAATGGGCCGCGCCAAACCGGGGCGGGGCGATCTGGAAGGAAATCGAGATCCCCTCGGCCAATGGGCACGGCACCGCAAAAGCGGTGGCCCAGCTCTACGGCATCTACGCCCATGGCGGGCGGTTGGCGGACCGTGAAGTCATTCCGGAACCGGTGGTCGCGGAAGCCACGGCATCGCAGACTGTCGGTGAGGATCTGGTGCTGCCCTATGTGACGGAATTCGCTGCCGGTGTGATGCGCAACAATCTGGGGCTTTATGGCCCCAATCCGAAAACGCTCGCCCATTCGGGCTGGGGCGGGTCGATGGCCCTGGGCGATCCTGATCTCGGCCTGTCCGCAGCCTATGTGATGAACCGGCAGTCAAACGTCCTGCAAGGCGACCCCCGCGCCCGGCGACTGGTTGATGCCCTTTACGATTGTACCTGACCGGGCGGTAGTGTTCGACATCCGGCAAGTCTCGGATTAGCAATCCCTAGACGTACCGTACGACGTCTTCGAGGGAGAGCTGAGGGCCTTGGAACCGGAAACCGAAACCACCCGCGTCCTCAAGGAGTGCGTGAGCGTCGACGGCGAAGAGTTCTGCCGGCCCATCGGGGCTGCGGCAGCCGGCCAGGGCGCTGAAACTGAAGCGGGAACCGGTCCAGCGCCGGTGGAAACGAGCGCTGCCGAGGGCGGATTGGTCGCCACGGCTCGCGGCTACCTGGACCCCATCATCGCCGACCCCTGGGGATGGTTGCAGGCAAACATCCTCACGCCGGAATTCCTGATCGCCGCCGGCATCCAGGTCGGCGCCATCTTCGGCGCGCTGTTTGTCGGGGTGATCTTCTCCCCGACGGTCAAGCGGTTGCTGCGCATGGGTCTGGCGCGCCTTCCCGACGGCATTCGAAAATTCGTCGAAGACCCCCTGCCCCGCCTGGTCTTGCCCGCCCTGTGGGCCGGTGCATTATGGGTTGCCACGACGATTGTCGAAGGCATGGGCCAGCCCGCCGCCACTGTCCGGATCGCCGCCTCCCTCGGCACCGCCTGGCTGATGATCAAGACGGCCACATTGTTCGTGCCCGAGGGCCTCAGAAAGCCTGTGACCTGGCTTGCCCTCGCGATTGCGGTGCTCGCCGCCTTTGGTGTCCTCGATGATGTGATCGCGTGGAGCTATACGGTCGGGCCGGTTTTCGGCGGTCGAACGATCAATCCACCCTTCCTGCTCCAGGCCGTCGTGACAGCGGCCGTCTTCCTGTTCGGCGCCAGCTGGCTATCCAAGAAGCTGAAGACCCGCGTCGAAACCCTGCCCCAGGTGGAGCCCAGCCTCCGCATCCTGCTGTCCAATGCCCTGCAGATCGGGCTCTTCTTCGCTGCCGCCGTCCTGACGCTCGCGGGTCTATCGATCCCCCTGTCCGGTCTCGCCGTGCTTGGCGGCGCCATCGGTGTGGGCATCGGCTTCGGCATGCAGCAGATCGTGGCGAACTTCATTTCAGGCGTCATCCTGCTGACCGACCGGTCAATCAAGCCCGATGATGTCATTGAGGTGGACGAGACCTATGGCGTGGTGAAGTCCCTCGGGCTCCGCTACGCGTCTGTAGTCACCCGGGATGGCAAGGAGCACCTGATCCCGAATGAGCAGCTGATCACCGACAAGGTGGTCAACTGGAGCTATTCCAACAAGGAAGTTCGCATCAAGCGGCGGTTGCGCGTGGAGTATGAGACGGACCTGAAGATGGCGTGCAGCCTGGTGGTCGAGGGTGCGAAGATGACGCCAAGGGTGATCGAGCAGCCGGCGCCGGTATGCCTGGTCATGGAATTCGGCGAGGAGGCGGTTGAACTCGAAGCCCGTTTCTGGGTGAACGATCCCGAAAACGGCATCAACAATGTGGGATCGGCCGTCATGCTGAATGTCTGGGACCGGTTCAAGGAGCACGGCATCGACATCCCGCTGCGCCATGAGGATGTGCTGATCACGCCAGGATCGACCCTCAAGGTCGAAATGGTTCGGCAGAAGCGGTCGCCCAATGGCCTAGCCGAACCAGATCAACCCCAGGAAGATCGCGAGGGGGACGATCAGGCTCCCAAACAGGTTACGGGCGAAAACGTAACGGGCTAACCAGCGGTCAGTCTCCGCGTCGCCAGTCTCAGTCACGTGGGTGATGTGATCGACGTTTGCCCCGGAGATCCGCGTTTCGTCCCTGACCCGTGCCTCGAGCCGAACGCCCAGAAGATTGACCCCAAGAAAGAAAACGCCGCCGAATGCCATAAGGCTCGACGACACCGCGATCAGCGCGGGAAACGCTTCAAGTTCAGTCAGCGCGCCGAAGAGGGCCAAGACGGCGGGAACCGTCAGGGCGCCAACAAGGATTGCGCTCCCCCAAAGGCGCATCAACGACCCGGTGGGCAACGGCGCAGGCAGCGGCACGGGACGCGTATCGTTCAAGGGATGACACGCCTCATGCGCCCAGAACCTCCACCCCGCCCAGATAACCGCGCAGCGCCTCTGGAACGGTGATGGTGCCGTCTTCATTCTGGTAATTTTCCAGTACAGCGACCAGGGTGCGGCCCACCGCCAGGCCCGAACCGTTCAGCGTATGCACGAATTCGGGCTTGGGCTTCGGCGTCTCCTCGGTGTGCGCCGGACGCCAGCGGGCATCCATGCGCCGCCCCTGGAAGTCCCCGCAATAGGAGCACGAACTGATCTCGCGATAGGTCTCCTGGCTCGGCAGCCAGACTTCCAGGTCATAGGTCTTGCGGGCGCCGAAGCCCATGTCGCCGGTGCAGAGCGTCATTCGCCGGAACGGCAACTCCAGCCGCTTCAGCACTTCCTCGGCGCAGCCCGTCATCCGTTCCAGCTCGGCAAGGCCCTCCGCCTCATCGCGCACGATGGAGACCAGTTCGACCTTGTTGAACTGGTGCAGCCGGATCATGCCGCGGGTATCGCGCCCCGCGCTGCCGGCTTCGGAGCGGAAGCAGGGCGTATGGGCGGTGTAGCGGCGTGGGAGGGTCTCGGCGTCGAGGATCTGTTCCCGGACGATATTCGTGAGCGGGACTTCGGAGGTGGGGATCAGCCAATGATCCGCCGTGGTTTCAAAAGCCTCCTCGCCAAACTTTGGGAGTTGCCCCGTCCCCACTAGCGCATGGTCGCGGACCAGGAATGGCGGGCTCACCTCCTCGTAGCCATGCTCGCCCGTCTGCAGGTCGAGCATGAAGGCCGCCAGCGCCCGTTCCAGCCGCGCCAGCTGGCCCTTCAGCAGGACAAAACGGGCGCCCGACATGCGGGCCGCCGTCTCGAAATCCATCCCCCCCATGGCCTCGCCCAAATCCACATGGTCCTTGGCCGCAAAGCCCAACGCGGTCGGCTCGCTCCATCTGGAATGCTCGACATTGTCGTCTTCGCCCGGCCCGTCCGGCACATCGGCCATGGGCAGGTTGGGCAGGCCGAGGAGAATTTGATCGAGGAGCGCCTTTGCGGCGGCCTCCTGTTCGCCGGCTTCCTCGATCGTGTCCTTCGCCGCGGCCACGTCCTGCATGAGGGATTCGGCCAGGGCCTCATCCTTTGCGGCCTTGGCCTTGCCGATCTGTTTCGACTTTGCATTGCGGGCCTGTTCGGCGGCCTGCTTGTCGGTCACCGCCTGCCGCAAGGCCCCATCATGGGCCAGGATCTCATCGACCTTGTCGCCCAACCCGGAAGACCGCCGGTTCCACGCCGCACGGAACTTGTCTGGGGTTTCGCGTATCGCACGCAGGTCGAACGGCTCTGCCATGGTCGCCTCTCTGGTTGATCCGGAGGGGTCTAAGGCGCGTGCGCCGCTTTGTCATCCACCCAAGGTGACGCGAAGCCCCCCGGGTCTGCTCCCGCAAAAGCGGCGACGCGAGCCGGACCCGTTTGCGCAGGGGACGAAGACCATCCGCCCCCGCTCAAATCGTCTAGTAATCGAAGCCGAGCCGGATCCCTACCGTCCGCGGTCGGGTCGGCACAACGCGGAAGACATCGTCGGGCGCCCCGGCTGTGATCTCGCCGAGGCTATCGCCGACATTGTCGACAAACAGCGTGGCCCGCCACTGGTCGCGCGCAACTCCGGCCGAAAGATCGAGATTATTGTAGGGGTCCAGCCGTTCACGGGCATCGAGCTGGAGCGTGGTAAATCGCACGTCCGTGTACTGAAGAACACCTTGGCCAAACACAGTGTAACCGCGCCAATCGCGTTCGTACCGTGCGCCAGCCACCGTCTGCAGTTTCGGCGAAAACGGGAGTTCGGAGCCCAGTGGCGCGATGTTCACGAGGGTGTCGGGCACTTCTGTGAGTTCCGAATCCAGGAACGTCGCCGATCCGAACAGGGTCAGTTCGTCGGTTGCCGCCCATTCGGCCTCCAGTTCGAGGCCCATCGACTCCGCGCTGCCCACATTGTCGAAAAAGGCGAGGTTACTGATCGTGAAGTCCAGGACGCCCTGCTGGAGGTCGGTGAAATCGACGAAGAAGGCCGCGCCGTTCAGGCGGAGCGTATTATTCATCCATTCGGTCTTCCAGCCGATCTCATAGTTGAGAACATCGTCGGTATCGAAGAAGAACGGGATGTCGTTGGGCCCGTCGCCGGTGCCGTTCCGGTTGAACCCGCCGCCCCGGAACCCTTCGGAATACGTGGCATAGAGCAGCGCGTCTTCCGTCACCTGCCAACTGAGATTGGCCTTGTAGATGGTATCGCTCAGGGTGGTGGGCGTCTGTCCCGCCAGAATCTCATCGACATTGTTGCCAGCATCCGCCTCCGGTCCCGGAAAGCGCTGGCCGAAGCTCGACTGGCCGGTCAGGCCAATCTCGATGTCGTAGTTCCGTGCGCCGATTGTGGCGGTCAGATTGTCGAGAATGTCGAAGGAAAACTCACCGAAGACAGAGAACTCCTCCCGTGTGCGGAGGAAGTCATTGAAGAATGTAATGCCCGGCGCGCGGACGTCGGGATTGGAGGCAAAGGCGTCGGGGATCGGGAAGTTGGGCTGGAACCCGACCTCGATCGACGCCGGATAGATGTAGTCGGTGCGCTCGGTCGTATCCAGATCATCGTAGAAGACACCCCCAATGACGCGCCAGCGGCGGCTTTCATCGGTCGCAAACCGCGCCTCCTGGGTTAGCCGTTCCGTTTCGAAAAAGGACTGCGTGGTCAGAACCGGGCTGCCGCAGAAGCTGAAAGTTGGGTAATCACAAATGTAGTATGGAATGAACGGCCCGACCGCCGCATATCCCGTATAGTCGGCGAAACCATCAAAGGTCCGCTCCGAATACGACCCATTATAAATGAGATCCAATCCGGCGGCCCGGCCCTCAACGGTCCAACTCGTCAACTGGACCTCGTCATCGCCCACATCGGGGGAGAAGGACTGCACATTGAGGTCGTCGCCTTCGCTGATGTCGGGCTCGAATTCGAAGATGCCCTCGATCTCCAGGGTCTGGCTCGTATGCTGGACCTGCGCCTGCCAGTCGTCATTGAATTGGTAGAGCGCGCTGGCGCGGAAGCCCTGATACGTCGCCTCGTTGAAATCATCCTCGACAAAATCCGCATTGTCGGACTCGACCCGGGTTCCGGGCACAATGCCGAAGGCCGCGAGGGTTGGGTTGGAGAGCGCGATCTGGCGAGTGCCGGGGACATTATCGATGAAACCGCCTTCGACCGCATTGTAGGCGGCAACCCTGACCGCGAACCTGTCCTCAATGACGGGGATATTGATATATCCCTCAATCGTGGTGCTGATATCGCCGCCGCGGGTGGAAGCCGCTTCGGCAACGCCGCCAGCCGCAAATCCTGAGGGGTCCGGCTTGTTGGTGATGAGGCGGATCGTGCCGGCCTGGGAGCTGGCGCCGAACAGCGTTCCTTGCGGTCCCTTCAGCACCTCGATCCGGCCGAGGTCGACCGCATAGAGGTCGATGTTCCGCGCTCCCGTGGAAATGGGTGTCTCATCGAGATAGAGCGCCACGCTGGGCTCGGACCCGAGGGCAGCCACACGGACGGCGCCGGGGCTGGGGGTGATGCCGCGGATGAACACATCGTTCTTGCCAGGCCCCTGGCCCGATGCGTTTACGCCCGGCACCAGGGCGACATAGTCGTCGAAACTGGCAACGCGAAGGTTTTCCAATGCCTCTTCGCCCAGGGTCTGGACGGTAACGGCGACGGCCTGCTGGCTCTCGGCGCGGCGGGTCGCCGTCACCGTGATTTCGTCCAGTCGGCGCGCAGACGGCTCTTCCTGGGCTGAGACGGGTGTGCCGAGCGAAGCCCCCAAAGCAACCATCGAAACCGATGCGAGCCACCCCCGAACCATTGTCCGCGTCTTGTGTTCCAAAGCCTTGGTCATTCCGAGCTTACCCCTCTCATTGCATGAATTTCGGTTCAGAGAAGCGACAGTCCGCGCGCGAATACGAGGGAAAACAGGGGATCAGTCGCAAGATGACCGCTCTGTGCGGCGAAAATGCCACAAGCCGTGCCCCACAAGCCTTGTTCCGGTTGACACGACCACGCACGGCGCCGGTTACCCACTGGCCCCCATCCCGATCACGTCACTGAAATCGCTTTGGGGCGTAAGTGTGCGAGATCGGCGATGCGGCCGCCGATGAGCCTGGCCTAGCGGACATTCGCGGCGTCCTCATGGGTCGCAACGAAGAGGTGCGGCGATCCCGATGGCGTGGCGATGGGGCGGAGATGGCATCGCATCCAGAAAGGCTCACCCGATTTCCGATAGTTCAGGATCTCGACAATCCCAGCCTCGCAACGGCCGATAAGGTGGCGGAACATCTCGATGGAGGCAGGGTCGGTGCGCGGCCCTTGCAGGCGCGAGAGTGTTCGACCAACCAGTTCTGGCGCCGTATACCCTGTCAGGGCGTAAAATGCCGGAGCCGCCGAGAGCAACCGCCCCTGGGGATCGCAAACGGTCACGGCCGTGCCGGCCATTTCGGGCCGCGATCGGTCCCGGTCACACCCAGCCCGAGGCGTCATCATCAGCTTTGTCGCGATCACCCTGGTCCCCGACGCTCGTAAATCTCGTGTTTTGAATATATACAATATAATAGAGAATTTACAGGTGCAAATTCTATTTATACGTGAAATTCAACGCAAAAATGGGGTGTGCGCCGTAAGTATGGATCACTTCTCGCGTGTGAAACAAGCAAAGGCCGGTGTCGCGCTTAATACGAGAACTGATCCATGAATTATCGCACGATCAGGTATAGATGTGCGATTTTCTGACAAATTCGCTTGAACGATGGATGAGGGTAAGTCATTCCGGCGTCGATAGAAAGACAGATAGAGCGGTGTTCCGCTAAAGTCTGCTGTCGGGCGTAAAGTTGAAGGGATGGGCGCAAGTGGCAATCAATGAGGGAAGACATGCCGACCCGGTATATCGATATGTTGGCAACCGCCTGCGGCACTTCCGTCGCGAACGGGGGCTGAAACAGGCCGCCTTGGCTGAAGTCATCGGGGTCAGTCCCCAGCAATACCAGAAATACGAGGACGCCCAGAGCAAGTGCTCGCTGACCAACCTCTTCAAGCTGGCTGATTTCCTCGGTGTGGACATCCACGCCATCATGCCTATCGGCGTGGACTCCTATGGCGAACCGGAGCGTGCGCCCCGGGAGCTCGGCGTCAGCGATGCGCCGGGCGCAACGCCGCTTCAGATGCCCATAACGAACGAGGGTGACCAGATCGCCAGGCTGGTGTCCGCATTCCTGATGATTGAAGACGGCAATGCACGCGAGCACCTTGTCCGTTTCATCGAGCAGATGACAAGCCGGGCCAAGCGGCCGTCAGGGTCCCGGATCGATAGCAACACCCCCGCCGGACCGAACGAAGTCGACGAGTAGGTCGGTCGCCGGGCGGGCGCCTCTCCCACTGAAATGAATGCAATCGATGACAAGGATATGGCCCCGCCCGTCTGCGATGGCATCATAATCGGTCTCGGCGCCCTTGCGGGCCAGTTGGCGCCGAACGCCTGGGAAAGCCTCCATGACATCATCGAACGTTGCGCATGGAGGATGGCCGGACCGGACCGACAATCCGGCCTCCTTCAAGTAGAGTTCCTGCCGCGCACGCAGGGGAAGGACAGGAACGCCTGCGCCATTTGCGGCAGCCACCAGTGCCGATGACAAACTGCCGGTCCGCTGGTTCAACCCGCTGTCAGCATGCCCGCCTGCCAATGGCAGGGAAAAGACAGCAAGGCTGGCGTCCGTCTCTGTCTTCAGCCGCCCCAGGATCGCGCGGAAGGCTGCTGTTTCCCTGTCCCAGGACGCCGGGGCAACGGCGGGCCGCACCGCATCATTGGTCCCGATCAACAGGGTCACCATGTCCGGGTCGCAGGCAATGATCGCGTCGAGGCGGTCGGCAAGCTGTTCGATCGTGTCCCCGTTCTTGCCGGCGTTCAGCAGAAGGATATCACGACCCAGCCGTTCGCGCGCATCGGCGACATAGCTGTGGCTCATATTGCCCCGGGTCAGGCTGTCACCGGCAGCGATGACGACGGTCTTGCCGCCCCGCGCGACCGGATCCCCGCAAAGGGTCAGGCCAAAGGCCGGTGGCGCCGACAAATCGACACGGGTAAGGTTCAGCAACAGCCGGTACCCGCCATAAACACCCGCTACCACAAGGATGGCCAACAGGGCGGCGAGCGTCCAACGTATCATGCTTAGCGAGCCTCGATCGGTGGCGAGCGCGGTGCTCCCTGTTCCCGATCAGAACTGGAAGTAGACGAAGGGTCTATAGCCCGTTGGCAGGAACGCAATGGCAAGCGCTGCGGTCAGGCCCATGCCGACGGCGAAAGCGTCCAGCGGCGCCCGCTCGGCCCGCTCGAGTGCGTTGTACCGGTGGCCCAGCCAGTGGAGCCCGGCAAACGCTACGAGAAACGGCCAGGCGGCAAAGTCCATGTCACGCGTGCCCGGCGATTGCAGGGTCACGTAAGTGGTCGTGATCTGCCAGGCTTCCGGGAGCGTGTTCGCGCGGAAGAAGATCCAGGCGAGGAAGACCCAGTAGAGCGTTGCCAGCGTGCCCCAGAGGTCGGCCAGCGGGATCTTCCCTCTCAGGAAGGCAAACCTCGATGCCCACTCCCGGTTCACGATAAGGGCAGCCCCATGCAGAAAACCCCAGATCAGGAAGTTGTAGCTGGCCCCGTGCCAGAGCCCACCCAGCACCATGGTGGTCATCAGGTTCCGGTCGCGTTTCACATCGCCCAGACGGTTACCGCCCAGCGGGATATAGAGGTAGTCCCGTAGCCATGAGGACAGGGAAATGTGCCAGCGCCGCCAGAAGATCGTGATGGACGGGGACAGGTAGGGTGCATCGAAGTTCTTAGGGAACTGGTAGCCCAACAGCATGGCCGTTGCGATCGCCATATCCGAGTAGCCCGAAAAATCGCAATAGATCTGAACGCCGTAGAGCAGTACCCCGGAGATGACCGCTTCAGTGGTGTAGGCCGCCGGATTATTGAAGATCTCATCCACGAAAGGCGCAATATTGTCGGAGATGCAGGCTTTCTTGATGAAGCCCAGCATGAACAGCACCAGCGCAGGCTGGATCGCCACATCGGCCCGTACCCGGGCGCGCCTGAGCTGGGGCAGGAAGTCCGCCGCGCGCACGATCGGACCCGCCACCAATTGCGGAAAGAAGGCGATGTACAGCGCCACATTGGTGAAGCTCGTCTCGGCGCCAATATGCTTGCGGCGCACATCGATCACGTAGCTCATCGCCTGGAAGGTGTAGAAGGAAATCCCGACCGGCAGGACGATGTTGATCGTCGGATGGGAAAGCGTGAACCCACCCGCTGCGGCCAGGTCAACGAGGCTGTCGGTGAAGAAGCCGAAATACTTGAACAGGCCGAGAACGGCGAGATTGCCCCAGATCGCCGCCCAGAACGCCAGCTTCGCACGTTTGTGTTCCGGGCCGACAAAATAGCGGGCAACCACGTAATTCAGCGCGGTACAGAACACGATCAACGACAGGAAACGAACATCCCAGGCGGCGTAGAAAACATAACTGGCGCCAAGCAGCAGATACTTCCGCGGCAGGTTTGATCGCAGCGCCCAGTAAAGCGCGGCCACGATGGCGAAGAAGACGAAGAAGCGCGGCTCGACAAAAAGCATGGCCGGGACCTACTTCCCCATCACGTCGCACAGGCGCACGGCGACATCGGCGCTCAGGCGCCGTGCGCCTTCGCCGGTCAAATGGGCGTTGTCGAACCACAGCTGCGGGTCGAAATACTGCGGGCGTTCCTCGGGAGTGTTGAAATCGAGGATAGGTACGTCCCGGTTCCTGGCCGCCATCGCACGGGTAATCGCGGTATCATGCACCACGTCGAGGGGTGCGGGAGAGACATAGTAAGCCACATCTGTGCCGGCGTCCCGGAAGGCCGATAGGGTTTCTGTCAGCTGGCGCACGCGGCAAGCGACGGTATCGGCTGCAGGGGCAAACCCCCGGCGCGCCCGGGCGTCCGCAATGATGTCACCGGTCATCGGGGTGTTCGTCAGCCTTGCGACCACATGGTCACTCTTGTCCGCATCGACCGGCCAGAAGCCTGCATTCTCCCGAAACCCCTGATCATAAGTTGCAAGTTGCGGGTCTGGACGATTGACGAAGGTTTCCGCCATGCGGCCGAGGGCGAAGGTCTCCGCGACAATGACACGGAGGTTGTTCAGCAGGCTGCGCGCCTGGCCCCGCCGGCGGCCGGTATAGCACTGCACGTCCTCCAGTGCCTCGTCGACATAGGCCCCGCCCCGGAAATAGCGCCCCCGTGGGCTCATCATGTTGTCGAAGACCGTTTCAGCCCTGATCGGGTTCTGCAAGACCAGCAGTTGCGGGCCCTTCCCAGACTTGAGGATCTGTTGGGCGACATAATCCAGCTCCGGCTGGCGAAGGGCGGGAATGCCGAAATTGTAGCTGTTCAGCGCCAGCCCACATTGGCGCAACCCCGTGTCGATCACGGCGGGGTCGATGTGCCGAAACGTCTGGCTGCTCCCCAGGAAGACGATGTCGTAGGGCGCCTCCACGGCCGCGAAGTCTTCGAGCTTCTGGTCAAGCACCGCAATCGGGGGTCTGGGTGCCGCCGACCTGTACCAGGCTGACAGGGCGAGGGCAGCCGCCACAAACACGACGAGACCCAGGATCGTCGCCCTCAACCCCTGCCGAGAAATCCAGGGCGACACCTTGGCATCAGTCTGAACCGCTTCATCGGACATGTCTCGAAGGCCTTGTTTCATCCATACCGATTGCAAGGGGTGCGTTACCCTGCCTCATCCGGCATGGCCAGCGGGGATGCAAGCGCCGGGCCTGTTCGTGCACACCGTGAACATGTCGGGATAAACTTCCCCCGAAAAGAGATCGGTCCAGCCATCACAATCAAATGGATTCTCGTGTTGGCGCGCCGACTGGCGCCCGTTACCCGTCTTCCCTGTAGGCGATCAGGGTCAGGCATGCAAAGAGGGCAAACAGGGCCGGTGACCACGCCGCCACCAGCGGTGGGGCAGCCCCCGTGGAGCCAAGACTGGCAGCGAGCTGGGTGACAAAGAACACGCCGATTGCCGATAGCGCCCCGATCGCAAGCAGTTGCGAGGTTCCGCCAAGCCGGGACAGGCGGAGGCAGACAAGCGCCCCGATCAACGCCATAGCGGTATAGAGAACCGGGGTTGCCGTCAGGCCCCAGAACCGCATGCGATATCGTCCGGAATCAAGGCCTGCCGCACTCGTCTGCTGAATGAACTGCGGCAGTTCCCAGAAACCGATCGTGTTCGGCGACGCAAACTTGTCCAGAAGCTGGCTGGCATCGAGGCTTGTCGGGATCGTCAGAAAGTCTCGGCGGACCTGCACCTGGCCCGGCACGTTCTCGACAAGATCTTCGAGCTGCCAGAACCCGTCGGTGATCCGCGCGCGGGCCGCATCGATGCGCCGGACAAACCTGTAATCGTCGGTCGGCACGCCTTGTCGGAATATCCGTTCCTCCTCCAGGAGCTTTACCCCCGCCAGCACGGCGCCGTTATCTTCGAGCCGCTCTGCATGGATAACGATCTGGCTATTGCCACTCCCCTGCCGCAGCCAGATGTCGGTCGTGCTGGGCGGGGCAGCAGCGCCCCCATCGCGCAAAAGCTGGGCGCGCGTGCCTTCGAACTGGCTCGTCATGTGCGCACCGAGCGGATTGAGAATGGCAACGCTGATGACACTCATGAAAAGTGCCATCGCGATCAGCGGGGTCAGGAACCGCCAGGCCGACATTCCGCTCGCCCGGATAATGGACAGCTCGGCCCTGCGGTTCAGCCTCGAATAGGCAATCATGGCGGCAATCAGCAGGGCGAAGGGGATCGTCTGCTCGATCAGCATCGGCATTTTCATGAGCGACAGTTGCACGGCCTGAACCGCGGTCAGGTCCACATCACCGCCAACGGTTCGGAGCTGTTCGACCACATCAACCAGCAGGATCGCGATCATCAGGACCGAAATCACAAGGATCGTCCCCGACAGGCACTGCCAGAGTATGTAACGCGAGATACGGGGGAAAAGCGTCACTCGGCCGGACTCCCCGCTGGGGCTTGCGCCGATGACGCGTCGATCCGCTCGCGCAACAGGAACCGGCGCTGGTTCAAGACCTTGGTATGCCCGCCCCTCGCAAAACTCAGATAGGCGACCCCGGCAATCACGCCGAGCGGCACGAGGTATTGCAGGACATTCAGGGCGCGGTCGTCGGCACTCGCGGACTGGACGCTGAGCTGGACAACGACGAGGACGATGGCGCCCGCCGTGGCTATCGTGATGCGGCGGGAATAGCCCCGTCTCGAAAAGTCTCCGCCAATCACGGCCAGTGCGGCGATCAGCGCCATGGCGATGTTCAGCAGTGGCATCGTCAGCCGCGCATGGCCTTCGGCGAAGAAGCCATCGGCGTTCCGCATCTCGAGATAGCTTGTCCGGTCGATGAAGAAGAGTTCGTGCAGGTAGCGGTCGGAAGATTTGAGGTTCACCGCCCCCTGTTCCTGGATAAATGCGGTGAGATCGAAGGTGTATTGTTCGAAGTCGAGGATCGAGAGCGATTCGTTCTCGTCCAGCCTGTGGATCTGGCCGTTCCGCATCACGATGGCCGGCCGCCCGTCAACCTGAATGACCGCGCCTGTCTGGGCGAGGTAGTCGACCCGCGTGGTGGGATCGCTTGCATCGGAAATCAGGATGCCGCGCAGGTCGCCGCCGCTGCTGTCGCGGGCGTAGAAGGTGAGTTCCGGTCCAGCCTGGGTAAATTGCCCCGGACGGATCAGCGCTGCGGCCAGATCGGCCCGCGCCTCTGAAACGGCCTCGCGCAGTTGCCGTTGCGCCGTCGGTTGGACCCACAGGTTGACCGTCAGGTGGGCAATGGCCGCCACAGCAGCAAGCCGCATGATCGGCGAAACGATCTGCCACCGGGTCATGCCCGCCGCCTGAGCCACGACGATCTCATTGTCCTTGTGAATGCGGTTGAGCGACCAGACCGCTGCAATGAAGATCGCAAGCGGCGTCAGGAGGGCAATCACCTGCGGAGCCCCGAGCAGGACCACGTAGAAGTACATGAACGCGGACTGGCGGTTCTCGATGATCAGGTCCGTCTGCGACAGGCCCTGCGCCAACAGGGCCAGCACCGCCAGCCCACCGACTATCAGGATTACCGTGCGCAGCACTTCCTTGAAGAGATATTGCTGGATACGGTTCATCGAACCCTGCTGGTCCTGTTTCGCGACGAGTACACTTGAATTCCCCAACTAGCGAGTTGCGCCGCTCCCGTCGATGCTTAGGGTGCGGCGCCAAAGGAGATTTCAGCACATGAAAGTGAGTTTCAGCGCGTCGGCAGACGCCGACATTCAGGCGTTTATTGTGGATGAAGGGGCGGGTCTACCCAATGCTGCCGGCGATTTTGATGAAGCAAGCGGCGGCCTGTTGACAGAGGCGCGCGCTGCGGAGCGTTTCGAGGGCAAGTTGGGCCAGCATGCCGTGGTGGTGATGCCGAAATCGGCGAGCGCCCGCCGCTGCGTTCTGGTTGGCGGCGGCAAGGCCAAGGACCGCGATGCGCGCGCCCATGAAAAGATCGGCGCGTCGCTTTACAAATCCCAGGCCATGAGCGGGTTCAAGACGCTCGCACTTGCCGTCGAGGATGCCGACGATGCCGTCTCAGCAGCCGCCCGGATGAAACTGGCTGCCTATCGGTTCGACCCCTACTTCACCAAGCAGAAACCAGCCAGCAGGCCGAGCCTCAAATCCGTCACCCTCGTCACGGGAGACGAGAAGGCTGCCCGGAAAATGTTCAAGGATGAGGACGCCGTCCTCGAAGGCACCTACCTGGCCCGCGACCTGGTGAACGAGCCACCGAACGTGCTCTACCCCGAAGCCTTCGCCGCCCGTATCCGTGAACTCGAAGCCCACGGGCTCGACGTTCAAATTCTCGGTGAAGCAGAGATGGAAAAACTCGGCATGGGGTCGCTGCTCGGCGTTGGCCAGGGGTCGGTGCGCGAGAGCCAGATGGCCATCATGCGCTGGACCGGCGGCAAGAAGAGCCAGAAACCCATTGCCCTGGTTGGCAAGGGCGTTTGCTTCGACACCGGCGGCATATCTCTCAAGCCAGGGGCCGGGATGGAAGACATGCGCGGCGACATGGGCGGCGCGGCTGCGGTGACCGGTACCATGCTCGCCCTGGCCAAGCGGAAGGCCAAGGTCAACGTGACGGGGCTGGTGGGTCTTGTGGAGAACATGCCCGACGGCAATGCCATTCGACCCGGCGATATCCTCACTTCAGCGTCCGGCCAGACGATCGAGATCCAGAACACCGACGCCGAAGGGCGCCTGGTCCTGGCCGATGTCCTCTGGTACGCGCAGAAGCACGAAAAGCCACAGGCCATTGTCGATCTTGCAACCCTCACCGGGGCAATCGTCATATCCCTGGCCCATGAACATGCCGGCCTGTTCAGCAATGACGACGCATTGGCAGACCAGTTGTTTGCGGCCGGGCAAAGCGCAGGTGAAACCGTCTGGCGTCTTCCCCTGGGCGATTACTATGACAACATGCTGAAGTCGAAATTCGCAGATATGCGGAACATTGGCGGCCGGGCTGGGGGGTCGATTACGGCGGCCCAGTTCCTGAAGCGGTTCGTGAAGGACGGCATGCCGTGGGCCCATCTCGACATTGCCGGTGTCGCCTGGCGCGAGGGTGAAAAACCGGCCACGGACCCGAGTTGGGCTTCTGGATTTGGTCCCCGCCTGCTCAACCGGTGGATCGCCGACACCTTTGAGGGCTGAAATTGGCGGCGGGTCGTTCTCCCGAGTGGTGGTTCTATCACCTGACCGGCGCGCCACTGGAACGCGCCGCCGGCCCACTGCTCGCCAAATGCCTTGAGAAGGGTTGGCGCGTGCTTGCCGTCAGCACCGATCCAGTCCGCCGGACCGCGCTCGATGAGACCCTTTGGACCTTCGATGAACACGCGTTCCTGCCCCACGCCTGCGATGATGCCGAGGGCAGCGATCCGGCGCGCCAACCCATCCTGATCTCGGCCGCCACCGCGAACCGGAACACCGCCGATGCAGTCTTTCTCATGGATGGCGTTTCGCTCGCGCCAGACGCGCCTTTCGCCCGGTGCATGGTGATGTTCGACGACGCCGACAAGGCGACCCGCACCGTTGCCCGCGCCCAGTTCAAGGCAGCGAAATCAGCCGGCCTGACCTGCCGCTACTTCCAGCAAACACCGAAAGGCGGCTGGAAAGAAGCGGGGTCGTCGTAAAGCGCGCCAATTGACCCAACGAGACCGGTTTACGTAAACGTCAACTGAGCTATCTTCGGTCCCAATAAACCATGATATTGGAGCGAAACTGCCATGAACTTCGATTTTTCCGAAGATCAGAAATTCCTGAGGAGCGAGGCCCGGAAATTCCTTGAAGGCGAGTGCACGACCCTGCACGTGCGCGAGGTCCTGAATGACGACACCATGACCCACCATGCCGGTGTCTGGCAAAAGGTCGTCGAAATGGGCTGGCTTGGCACCGCGATCGCCGAAGAGCATGGCGGGCTCGGTCTTGGCATGCTGGAATTATGCGTCCTGGCCGAAGAGCTGGGGCGGGCCCTCGCGCCGGTGCCGTTTTCCTCCACGGTCTACGGCCTCGCCGAAGCGGTGAAATTGGCCGGTTCCGATGCGCAGAAAGCCGATATCCTGCCCAAGATCGTGTCCGGCGATGTCATCGGTGCGCTGGCGTTCAGTGAAGGGCCCGGCGATCCCGACCCCGCCAAAATCACGACAACCTTCGACGGATCGACGGTCAACGGCACCAAACTGCCCGTGACCGACGGCGATATTGCAACCCACGCCGTGGTACTGGCCAAGGAAGGCACCGGCGCAAGCCTGGTGCTCGTGGCGCTAGACCAGCCGGGCGTGACCCGCTCTACCGTGAAGACGCTGGAACCCACTCGGTCCCATGCCGAAGTGACATTCTCCAACGCAACGGGCGAGCGCCTCGGCGCGGCTGGCGAAGGTGGTACGCTGCTCGGCCAACTGATGGACAAGATGGCCGTCCTGTTCGCCTTCGAACAGTTGGGTGGTGCATCCGTGTCCCAGGAAATGGCCACCGCCTATGCCAAGGAGCGCTATGCCTTCGGACGCCCCATCGGCGGCAACCAGGCGATCAAGCACAAGCTCGCCGACATGTATGTGAAGAACGAGGTAGCCCGGTCCAACTGCTTCTACGGAGCCTGGGCGCTGTCGACCGATGCGGCGGAGTTGCCCGAGGCGGCCGCAGCCGCCCGCGTGGCGGCCAGCGAGGCCTTCTGGTTCGCGTCCAAGGAAAACATCCAAACCCATGGCGGCATGGGCTTCACCTGGGAAGTGGACTGCCACCTCTTCTACCGCCGGGCCAAGCTGCTGGCGGTCCAGGCCGGCTCGCCAAAGCTCTGGAAAGAGAAGCTGGTCCGGGCGCTGGAAATGAAGAACGCGGCCTGAGTGAGCAGTTTGCCGCAGGTCCTTCACCTAGCGTCAATATGATATCGAAAGAACAATATAAAACGTCGGAGCCTATCCATGGATTTCAATGATACCCCCGAAGAGGCCGCCTTCCGCGCGGAAGTTAACGCCTTCTGCGCCAAGCACCTGGAGCCGAAGGGCGCCAAACCCCTTCGCCAGCGCATGTCCGGCGACGACTTCATGAAGCGCGCCAAGACGTGGCAAGCGGTCAAGGCTGACAACAAATTCGCCCAGATCACCTGGCCGAAGGAAATCGGCGGCCGTGGCGGCACGCCCATGCAGCAGGTCATTTGGAACCAGGAAGAGGGCAAGTTCGACGCCCCCACAGGGCCCTTCACCATCGGCCTGGGCATGTGCATCCCGACGGTCATCGCCTTCGGCTCCGACGCCCACAAGGCGCGTTATGTCCAGAAGGCCATGCGTGGCGAGGAAATCTGGTGCCAGCTCTTCTCCGAACCGGCAGCAGGCTCCGATGTCGCCGGCGTCAAGACCCGCGCCGTGAAGGAGGGGGACGAGTGGGTCATCAATGGCCAGAAAGTCTGGACATCCGGCGCGCACTACTCCGATTTCGGTATCCTCCTCGTCCGCACCGACCCATCAGCGCCCAAGCACAAGGGCCTCACCATGTTCATCGTGGACATGAAACAGGCCGGCGTTGAGGCCCGTCCGATCCACCAGGCGTCGGGCGGCCGTGAGTTCAACGAGGTCTACTTTACCGATGTCCGCATTCCCGACAGCGACCGGCTCGGCGAGGTTGGCCAGGGCTGGAAAGTCGCGATCGTCACCCTCATGAACGAGCGCCTCGCCGTTGGTGGATCGCCCGGCCCTGACTGGTCGGAAATCATGGATTACGCGCGCGACGCT
>JBCBKE010000018.1:0-41855 GCA_038522375.1 Pseudomonadota bacterium | reverse complement strand
GCTCGCGACAATCCCGACGCGGCCGTGATCGTGACCGGATGCGCGGCGCAGATAGATCCCCAGAGCTTTGCGGACATGGCAGAGGTCACTCGCGTAATCGGTAACCACGAAAAAATGCAGGCGGACACCTGGGCGCCGCAGACCCTGCTGGGAGAACACGAAAAAGTCCGGGTGAACGACATCATGTCGGTGCGGGAAACGGCCGCCCACCTGATCGATGGCATGTCTGGCCGCGCCCGGGCCTATGTGCAGGTCCAGCAGGGGTGTGACCACCGCTGTACGTTCTGCATCATCCCCTATGGCCGCGGTAATTCCCGCTCGGTACCCGCCGGGGTCGTCGTTGACCAGGTTCGCCGGCTGGTGGACACAGGTCATCATGAGGTGGTGCTGACGGGGGTCGATCTCACGAGCTGGGGTGCGGACCTGCCCGGCACGCCGCAACTCGGCAATCTCGTGCAGCGGATCCTCAAACTGGTACCGGACCTGCGCCAGCTGCGGATATCATCGATTGATGCGATCGAGATCGATGATGCTCTTTTCGACGCAGCCAGCGAACCGCGGCTCGCACCCTACATGCATCTGAGTTTGCAGCATGGCGATACCTTGATCCTGAAGCGCATGAAGCGGCGCCATACCCGCGACGAAGCCATTGCCCTGACCGAAAGGCTCCGCGCGGCGCGCCCGGAGATCGCCCTCGGCGCAGACATTATTGCAGGGTTCCCGACAGAGACCGAAGCGCAGTTCGAAAACTCGATACGACTCGTGACCGCGTGCGGGCTCGCCTTTCTCCACGTCTTTCCTTACAGCCCTCGCCCTGGTACGCCGGCGGCGAAAATGCCCCAACTCGACAAGGCGTTGATCAAGGACAGGGCCGCACGGCTTCGCAGCGAAGGGGCCGCCGCCCTTGACCGGCACCTGGCGCGCTGGGTCAACCGCGAGGCTGACGCCCTGGTGGAGCGGGACGAGGGCGCACGGCTCGCAGATTTCACCCCGGTCAGGATCGATGCTGCTGAACCGCTGGCGGCTGGACGGGTTCACCGCCTGCGCCTAATCGGCCATGATGGCAAGCGGCTGATCGGGACCCCGGCATGATCCTCTGGTTTGGAAAGAAGAAAAAAAAGAAGGACATGCTGGCGGAAGGTGCGGCGATGGAGGCCGAGGGCGATGCCCTCGCGCCGGCCGACGATACCTCATCAGGCGCCGAGCTGGACGTTCCTCCCACAGGGCGAGACGGGGGTGATGGGGATGGGGCCGACCAAACCGGCACCCCACCATCCATCGGGGTCGCGAAGCTCTCGCCTGAGAGCAGAAACCCGGGCGCGTCTGGCCCCACATCGGTTACGTCCCTCCCCGGTGCAAGCGCTGACCCGCAGCAGACTGTCATCAAGAGTGAGCAAGATTACCGCGAACCACCGGCTGCATCGCCGGGCGAGGAAACTGACCCTTCCGCAGCACGACAAGAACCGGAACCAGAACCCGACCCTGCCTCTGAAACGACGAAGCCCGGTTTTTTTCGGCGGCTGACACAGGGACTTTCGCGCTCTTCCTCGAAACTCGCCGATGGGATCACAGGCGTCTTCACCAAGCGGAAACTCGATGATGAAACACTGGAAGAACTCGAAGATCTTCTAATCGCCTCCGACCTCGGCACGGGGGTCGCTGCCCGGGTCACGACCAACCTCGCCAGGGACCGCTTCGACAAGGAAATCTCTGACCTCGAAATCAAGGAAGCGCTCGCCAAGGAGATTGCCGATGTGCTCTCTCCCCGCGAACGGGTGGTCGATTTCTCCGATGGGCCGAGCCCCCGGGTCGTTCTATTCGTAGGCGTGAACGGGTCTGGCAAGACAACGACAATCGGGAAGATCGCGTCGAAACTGACCGCACAGGGCGCCAGGGCGCTGCTCGTGGCAGGCGATACCTTCAGGGCCGCTGCCATCGAGCAGCTCACCGTCTGGGGGGAACGTGCTGCGATCCCTGTCATGTCGAAGCCGACGGGTGCCGATGCGGCGGGCCTGGTGTTCGAAGCGATCGAGCGGGCCAAGGCGGAAGGGCTGGATCTTGTGCTGGTCGATACGGCTGGCAGGCTCCAGAACAAGACAGAACTCATGTCGGAGCTGGCGAAAATCGTCAGGGTGACTCGCAAGCTCGACCCTGACGCCCCCCATGACGTGATCCTCGTCCTTGATGCGACCGTTGGTCAAAACGCGCTAAGCCAGGTGGAAGCGTTCCGCCACACAGCTGGGGTGACAGGACTGGTGATGACGAAGCTGGACGGGACAGCCAAGGGTGGCGTGCTGGTAGCCATAGCCGACAAACACGACCTTCCGATCCACTTTGTCGGCGTTGGCGAACGTGCCGAGGATCTCCAGCCCTTCAGCGCAAGCGCATTTGCGCGGGCACTCGTGGGGCTGTAACTTTTCGGCGTCTTCCGTCGAAACAAACCAAACCCCGCGTCTGCCCGGGCAGACGGCGCTGCACCATCAACAGCAATCATGGCATGGGCGTGGACCATCTCCCCATTGACCGCATCAATCACGGGATCCGCCTCGACCCAACTGTCCAGTCTCACAATATCCAGGAACGACAGCGTCAGTTTCAGCGTCACCGACAGCCTGCGAGTGTGGTTCCACACCCCCCACGCAAGCGCGCCATCTGCAAATGCCGAGATCATCCCCCCATGGAGAAAGCCCATCCCGTTGCAATGCCGGTCGAGCACATAGAAACCGGACCGCAAGTCACCTTCGCTGTGGGCACGGTAGATCGGGCCATTGTGGAGCGTGAACTTCCCGCGCGAGTTTGTTGGCGAGAATCCCGGTGGCGGATCCCGGACGTCGGCTTGTTTGCCGACCTCCTGTGGTGATCCATCCCGCGTGCCGTCTGGCATGGTCTACTCGCTATCGGTCTCGACGCCGAAAAGCGGGTGGCGAACCGTGTCTCCGGGGGCGAGGTCAAGCTCCTCGGCGCGTCCACCCCGCAACTCCAACACACCCCGAACGGGGATTCCGGGGCTGATCCTGCGCAATGACCCGGGTTCGGCAT
This sequence comes from Pseudomonadota bacterium, assembly GCA_038522375.1. Lineage (GTDB taxonomy): Bacteria > Pseudomonadota > Alphaproteobacteria > Caulobacterales > Hyphomonadaceae > UBA5336. Next base: position 38,816 of record JBCBKE010000018.1, on the reverse strand, counting down.
TCTCCGCGATGGCCACCACGGTCCCGCCCGTGTCAATGAAAAGCAAGTCGAGCGGGATAAGCACATCCTTCATCCAGAAGCTCGGGTCGCGGACACGACCAAGATCAAACAACATGCCCGCGTCGCCCGCCAGTTCAGGACGGCCCATCATGCCGGTTGCGATCTCGATCTGATCGTCGGCAAACTCCACGGTAAAGGAATGAATCGTTTCCCCAGAGACAATGTCCAGCGAGCTTTGCTCCAAGACGGGTTGCGGCGGGGTCTGTGCGACTGCCGCGAGCGCGGCAATTCCGAAAGCGATCCCTGAAGCAAGAAACCGAAACGCCATGGATTACCCTTTTCCGCCGCCCTGAATTCGTGCGCACACGCGTCTCGCACGCTCTAGCCGGAGAGTGGGCATCCCGCCAACCCCCAAGGCGCAGGAACACCGGGCATTGGGGTCAGCCCGCGCGTGCTAGGAGGCGTTTTCGTCAGCTGGCTTGACGTAGTCGATATGCCGACCCTTTGCACCGCTATCCACAGACACTTCGAGGATCTGCCCCGGATCGATGGACTCAAATCCGGACCTGCGGAGCACCACGGCGTGAACGAAGATGTCTTCGGTTTCTCCAAACCGATTGACGAAGCCGTAGCCCTTGAGCCGGTTGAACCATTTGACCGTGACGCGCTCCAGTTTCCGAGGCTCTCCGGTTTCCTTCGCAAGAATCGCACGGGGCCGGTCCATTTCGAGGATATTCACCACCTGCCATCCCCGTTCCCGACGAACAACCTCGCACACAATCCGGGCTTTCTCGTCCGCATGGCTCTCGTCGATCTCCCGGAGGCAAGACACATGCATCATGATGTCTTCGGAAATCGTGATCCCTTCTGCGGACTCTGAAATGACGAAGCCATATCCCTTGGCAACGTCAAACCACTTCACATGGCCGATCACACGGACGGATTCGGGCTCATCCTTCGATTCAGATGTCTCCGCTGTCTGGTTCATATGATGGGCCTCCCCCAAGACGCGAACCGTACTCATCGCACTTCCCTTTGTCACGGACCTTCCACAATCAGCGGCGAAAAAATGGCGAGCCTGTGACGGGTGTCGATTACAAACCCGTCAGCCTGGCCCGACAGCACTGCAGATCGCCAAGACCCCGGTGCTGCCGCCCCGGCAGCGGCCCAGCGTTACCGTCGGGCGCGTTCCACTCGCCGCTTTAAAAGGGCTTTCAGACGGCGTTGGACAAGCGGATCGCTGTGCAACAGGATAAGGGTCGCAATCAAGCCCGAATGCATGGCGACAGCCGCGAACGCCATCGCCGTAAGCCCCGCAAGACTTGCAAGGCCCGTGGCCATGGCAACGCCTGCAGCGCAGTAGCTCAACAGCCAGCGCCGATCCGCGACATAGGAAAGTCGCCAAACAACGGCAGACGCCACCGCACCAACAAGGGCGACCTTCGTCGCCGCCATCGCGAGCAGCAACCGCGTCAAATCCGGACCGGCAGCATCGGCTGCAGCAGACATCCGCTCCCATCCAATCAATACAAGCGTTGCGACAGCTGCAGCGACCATCACCCCGACATAGGCCGCTGGGACGGCAATCCCTCCACGGCGGTCGGCGGGTTGGCCCGGTTCGCCATCGTCCCAGTTCCCGAACCCTGTTGCATCGAACGCCATGGTCAATCTCCCTGCGATCGGTTGAGTATACAACAAGACCGGTCATCGGGGTATAAAATCGGGGTCAGAAAGCCCTTGCGTCAAGATCGCCCGGGGTTTTGCCCTGATCGGCGAGGCTTTGGGAAACCAAGTGGCAGTCCCTAGGGGAATCGAACCCCTCTTTCCAGGTTGAAAACCTGGCGTCCTAACCGATAGACGAAGGGACCGCAGCTCGGTGTGAGCGCGGGATATAGCGGCGCTTCGCGGCAGTGGCAAGCCGCAGCCTGCCGCGGGCTTGTTTTCATCAGTCTTCGGCCGCGGCCGCATCGATTACATCGAACTGGACCCGCTTGCGCCCATTCCATTCATCCGCCTTGAGACGACCGCAAACATGCAATGAACGGCCGGCCAGCGCCGCCTGGCCCAACGGCTCATCAGCCATTCGCCACGCCAGGCAGTCTATTCGGCCCGTCTCGTCTTCCGCGCTGAACTTCAGGTGATTGGCCCCGATCCGGCGAGCCCCTCTCACGGAAACGGCCTGCATCGCGAACACTGGCTCAGGTGCACCGGCACCAAAAGGGCCTATCGACTGGAGTTGCTCGTTGAGGGCCAAGGTCGCCGCACCCGGCGCCAGCACCGCATCAACTGCGAGCCCCTTGGCGGCGCGTCGTTCGGCAACGAACTCAGCCATATGGTCAACGAGCCAGGCATCGAAACCGTCAATCTGCTCGGGCGCACAACTCAGCCCGCCAGCCATGGCGTGGCCACCGCCGGTGAGAATGAGCCCGGCCTTGGCGGCTGCATCGATTGCGTCGCCGACGTTCACGCCCTCAACCGAACGGGCAGACCCCTTCGCGACGGGTCCGAGCCCCTTGCCCCATCCGATCACAATCGCAGGGAGGTGGAACCGTTCCTTCAACCGGCCAGCAACGATCCCGATGACCCCGGGGTGCCAACCTTCCCCCCGTGCGACCAGAATCCCACGGTCGGGATTGGCGTCGAGCTGTTTCTGGGCCTGGATGGTCGCATCTTCAAGGATTGCCTGTTCGATAGCCTTGCGCTCATCGTTGAGGGCGTGGAGCCGTTCGGCAAGGGCGATCGCCTCGGACCGGTCATCGCTCGCCAGCAGCTTCGCCGCGATCCACGGGTCGCCCACGCGGCCGCCCGCATTCAGGCGGGGCCCAAGAATGAAGGTCGCATGGTAGACGCTGTCGATTGTCCCCAGGCCGGCCACGTCAGCAAGCGCGCGGATGCCCGTATTTTCCCCCCGCTCGAGCACTTTCAGCCCCTGGCGCACAAAGGCCCGGTTTACGCCTCGAAGGGGAGCCATGTCACATAGGGTGCCAAGGGCCGCCAGGTCGAGCCAACCCATGAGATCGGGCAAGCCACCGGGCGGCGCGTCGCCCCGCTGTCGGGCGATCCTGTTCATGGCGGCTGCGAAAACGAAGACCACTCCAGCCGCGGCAAGGTGACCTTGTCCCGAGTTGCAATCTGGCCGGTTCGGGTTCACGAGGGCGGCCGTTTCCGGCACCGCATCATGCATCAGGTGGTGATCGATCACGATCACTGGCAGGTCGATATTCCTGGCTTCCTCAAGCGCTGACAGCGCCGCGGCACCGCAATCCACCGTGATCACAAGGTCCGATCCTTGCTCCTTCAGGAATCGAAAGGCATCCGGTGATGGTCCAAACCCTTCCAGGAGCCGGTCGGGGACATAAAGGCCCAACTCCCGCCCCCAAGCCCGGAAATATCGTGCGAGAATCGCCGATGACGTGCCGCCATCCACATCATAATCGGCAAAGACAGTCACGGTCTTCCCGGCGATCAGGGCGTCGAGCACCATCTCTGCGGCCCGATCCATGTCAAAAAAGCTGGAAGGATCAGGAAACGTGGTTTTGAGCGTCGGGGCGAGAAACTCATCCACATCCTCAGCCATGACGCCACGAATTGCGAGCAGGCGAGCAAGCAGGTCCGTCCCCGGCCCAAGCGCGGCGGACAAGCGCTGAACGTGCCGGGCGTCGGTTGGCTGTGCCAGCCAGTGCCTGCCGGTAAGCGATTGGCTCACGCCGAACAGGCGGTCGGTGTCGGGTCGGGGGGCAAGTCGCGCGCTCATCACAAGAGCGGTAATGCGAGTCGGATCGATACCATGCAAGATGAGCGCTGCGATGTCCTCGTTTTCCGCGCAGCCGGGGTTAAGGCGCAACCGGGGCTTCGCTGCATAGAAGACGAGGCACAAAAATAGACCCCAGCCCTTGCGGGCTGGGGTCCTTGTCGTTGAACTCGAACCCAAGTCGACCGGCGAAGGGTTCGCCGCCGGTCGCGTGGTCAGGCTCTTTGGTTAGTGAAGGTCGAACCGGTCCAAGGTCATGACCTTGTTCCACGCAGAGACGAAATCGCCAACGAATTTCGCGTGGGCGCCGTTGGAGGCATAGACCTCGGAGATGGCGCGCAGCTGGGAGTTCGACCCGAAGACGAGATCTGCCCGGCTTGCTGTCCATTTCGTGGTCCCGGTTGCCCGGTCCTTGCCGTCGAACAAGGTGTTGTCATCGTTGGCTGGCGTCCACTCGATCCCCATGTCGAGCACGTTCACGAAGAAATCGTTCGTCAACACGCCGGGCTTGTCGGTGAACACGCCGACCGATGAACCATCGGCATTTGCGCCAAGGGCCCGCATGCCGCCGATCAGTGCAGTCATCTCTGGCGCGCTGAGAGACAGAAGGTGGGCCTTGTCGACCAGCCGCTCTTCCACCGGGAAGCCTTCCGGGTCGCGCTGGTAATTCCGGAAACCATCGGTCTTCGGCTCAAGAACGGCAAGCGCGTCCGCATCGGTTTGCTCCGCGGTTGCGTCGGTACGTCCCGGCGCAAACGGCACAGTGATGTCAACGCCAGCATCCTTGGCGGCTTTCTCGACCCCAGCGCAGCCGCCGAGGACGATCAGGTCAGCAAGCGAAACAGTCTTGCCGCTGGCCTTTGCATCGGACTGGATCGTTTCCAGGACGCTGATCACGCCCGCAATGCCGGACTGGACATTCACGTCCCAGTCCTTTTGCGGTGCCAGCCGGATGCGCGCTCCATTCGCCCCGCCGCGCTTGTCGGTGTTGCGGAACGTCGACGCCGACGCCCAGGCCGTTTTCACCAACTGGGATACGCTGAGGCCCGATGCGAGGATCTTCGCCTTCAGGTCGGCCGCATCTGCATCCGAGATAAGGGCATGATCCACAGCCGGCACAGGGTCCTGCCAGATCAGTTCTTCCGATGGCACTTCGCTGCCGAGATAACGCGAAACCGGACCCATGTCGCGATGGGTCAGCTTGAACCAGGCCCGGGCGAACGCATCGGCGAACTGGTCCGGGTTCTTGTGGAACCGCTCCGAGATTTCCCGGTAGGCCGGGTCCATCTTCAGCGCCATATCCGCGGTGGTCATCATCAGCGGCTCGGTCTTGGATGGGTCGTGTGCCGCCGGCGCTTCCGGGGCTCCCTGCCCCGGCTTGGGCGTCCACTGGTTGGCACCGGCCGGCGACTTCGTCAGCTCCCACTCATATCCCATCAGAACGTCGAAGTAGTCGTTATTCCACTGGGTCGGATTTGGTGTCCACGCGCCCTCGATCCCGGAGGTGATGGTGTCACCGCCCTTGCCAGTGCCATGGCGGTTTTTCCAGCCAAGACCCATCTGCTCGAGCGGTGAGCCTTCCGGTTCGCTACCCACCAGGGCCGCATCGCCGGCGCCGTGGGCCTTGCCGAAGGTGTGCCCTCCGGCGACCAGGGCGACGGTTTCCTCATCGTTCATCGCCATGCGGGCGAACGTGTCACGGATATCATAGGCCGAGGCCAGCGGATCGGGTTGCCCGTTCGGGCCTTCCGGATTGACGTAGATGAGCCCCATCTGCACGGCACCGAGCGGGTTTGCGAGATAGCGTTTGCCGGTATAGCGCTCATCCCCGAGCCACTCTGTCTCAGGCCCCCAATAGATGTCGCCCTCGGGTTCGAACACATCCTCGCGGCCGCCGCCGAAACCAAACGTCTTGAAGCCCATGGACTCGAGCGCGACGTTCCCCGTCAGGACCATCAGGTCTGCCCAGGAAATTGCGTCGCCGTATTTCTGCTTGATCGGCCACAGCAGTCGGCGGGCCTTGTCGAGATTGCCATTGTCCGGCCAGGAGTTGAGCGGAGCAAAGCGCAGCGTCCCTGAAGACGCTCCGCCACGACCATCCTGGATCCGGTATGTACCCGCGCTGTGCCAGGCCATGCGAATGAACAAGCCACCATAGTGGCCATAATCGGCCGGCCACCAGTCCTGGCTATCGGTCATGAGGGCCGTCAGATCCTGCTTGACTGCATTGAGATCGAGCGACTTGAACGCGTCGGCGTAGTTGAACGCCTCACCCAGCGGCGTCGAGGCTGGTGGGTTCTGGTGGAGGATCTTCAGGTTCAGTTGGTTAGGCCACCAGTCGGCGTTCGATAGCCCGCCCTGTGCCGTATGACGGTTCTTGGCACCCATTACCGGGCATCCGCCCATTTCCGATCCATCCATGGTAAGTCTCCTCGTGAGGGTTGGCACTCTATCTGACTTCCCCCAACATGACTTAGTGTGACGTATCGATCAAATCGATTTTTAATAGCTAAGCTATAGGCGTCACCTATAGCGTTGTGCTTTCAGGTGCCTTCGATGACAACAGATGATCGGCTCTCTCATCTGGACGCCTTGCCGTTCGACCAGGACATCGGATCGAAGGAACAGATGTCGGTCGATCAACTGACGCGGAGCCGGCTGCAGTTCGCGCTTGGACAGAATGCGGCCATCGTCCAACAGACACAGTTTGCCGACGCCAAGGCGGCGACCCTGCTCGCATTGACCGGCGTTCTTGCTTATGGGCTCACCGCCGACGCCGTATCGTTTCCAGCGCCAGTGCTGGGCGGATTGTTTGTCCTAACCTGCGCAGTTATCGGGCTTTGCCTGGTCACCCTGACGCCGCGTGTGCCGTCAGGGAATGGGAATGCCCTTTACCGAACGGACCGGTTTTCCTGGCCTGCACTCACGGACACGGCCTATGACGCAGATACCCATGCCACGTTCCTCAGAACGGCCCAGGCATCCCAGTTGGTCATGGCGGTGGCCCGTTCGAATGCAGCCATTGCCAAGGTGCTGGCCAGAAAATATGCGATTCTGAGGATCGCGATGCTCGCCGCCTTGCTTGATCTTGCTGCCATCATGGTGGCTGCCGGTCTGGAAATGGCTGGGGTTATCGGGTGACGGCACAGGCATTGGATGCGTTATCCCGCCATTCTCCGGTTCGAGGCTTTGCGCTTGGCTGTCAGTAGGCGAGTGCTACCGAAATGGCGCCGAAACGCTGGGGGCCGTCCTGGGCGACGAACTGTTCGGTGCGATGCACGTAGGTAAAACTCACCTGCAGGGATTTGTAGTGGAGCGCCGTACCGGCCTGGAAATCCGCGACGAGGTCGCGCCGGTCATCGACACGCGCGCTGTCCCGGTCCGTATTTCCGTCAAGGAAAATGTCTCGTGCCACCGCGCGGCCCTGAAAGCCTGCGAAGACATAGCCGCCAAAGCCCGGTTTCTTCTCGAAACCGCCAGCTCCTGCAAGGGCTGGCCTGATCCGGGGTGGGCCAAACTCCTTGGCATCCAGGGTGCCACCGAAGCGCATCATGATGCCGATATCAGCGTAGGTCCGCACATTGCCGAGCGAGCCTCCAAAGTTATAGGCGGCATCGGCCTCCAAACCGAACGGCAAGGCCGTTGTGCGCAGGAACACCTGCTGGCGCTGGGCCACGATTTCGACCCCCAACTCATCCTCCAGCTGGCTGTCCCATCCCTGGGGCTCCACACCGTCGATCAACTCGTGCCAGTTTGTCTGGATGAACTTGCCCGCTGCTGACGGCCCGACCACGCCGAGATTGATCTGAAGGCTGTCCTGTGTATCCGCGTCGTTGGCGATGATGGTGCCCGACACGGCCAGCCAACCGGCATAGGGCCGATCGGTGGGGTCGGGCTCGACCAACGAGATATCCTCGGGCGTGAAGATGGCGTGGGCGATACCGAAGCCCTGGCGGATAATGGTCCGATCGACCGTCAGCCCGGGAATATAATCTGCGACAGTTCGAAAGATCCCAGCGGCCCGGTCGGGACGCGAGATGAATTCGGCCCGGATGCCATTGGAGTAATTCCGGTCGGTGCCGCCAAACAGGTCGTTCTCCGACGTGATGGCCACGACACCCACCTGGGTCTCTGTTCCATTCGCAGCGGTGGCGGCAGATTGCGCCATCGCAACGCTGCCGCTCGCGAACATGGCGCCAGTCACACCCGCCCATCTCAAGAAAACGTTGCCCATGGTGAAGCTCCCCCGCGCCCGGCGATCGGTCGCCGAACCAGACCGGGAGCGTTTGCACGGCCCGCTTGCGGTGGTCAATTTTCCAAGATGTAAGTGTCGTTCAGCGGCTCTGGCCGCCGGGCAGTCTCGCCTACCGCCTCATGGTGAAGCTGATGCCGGCAAAATCCTCATTGGTACTGGCACCGCCGTTGCGGTCGCTCCACTCGATTTCCCGGTGGATATAGCTCAGCGACAGCTCACCAAGTCCCCGGTGCAAGGCAACACCGGCCTGCACGTCGCCGACTGTTACCTTGTCCCGGAGCGCCATGGCACCGGTGATGTTCGAGAAGCCGTGATCACCCGCTTCCCAGACAAGCGCCTCGCCGTCCTGACCTGCGAAAATGTACCAGCTGCCGACGTCTACCTGTTTTCCGCGTTGGTCGAAATTCTGACCCACCCGGACTTCTGCGCCGACACGCCTGGTTGCAAAACGGCCATCATCAACAACGGCCACGCGTGGTGAAAGGCTGAGGTCAAAGCCGAACCCCGTGCTGGTGGACGGCGCCGCGAAGGCTATCTCCGCAGTGAAATTCTGCGCCGTCCCTGTCTGCGGACGCAGATAGGAATTGAGGTTCCGATCACCCTGGAAGAGGAGCACGCCATCGGCCGAAGACCAGTTGAGCCCGGTAATGGCCGCCTCTGCCGGTGACCGGGGGGCTGTAATCGCAAACCTGTCGACCACATCCAATTCACCACCGGCGAGCGCAACAGCGTCAATCGCAACCGGCGCCCTGGGCGCAAGAATAGATGACGCGCGTGCGTGGACGGCGGAACCGTTCTCAAGAAGATCGCTCTGAACACCGAAAGTCATGGACGTGGCCATTCTCTGGCCATCGCTGAGTTCCGATACCGCCATCGGCGAGAGATAGTCAGTTGAGTTCGCCAGGGACGAGTGTGTTGAACAAGCCTGGCACACAAGTCCAAGAACACCAGTAGATACGAGCAGAGCCATCCTTGCGGTCGTCCTCATATACACACTCCCACGTCTCGCTTCGTCAGGACAACACAAGCCTATTAACAGAGCCTGTACGTATCATCCCGTAACGATCTTTTTGCGTGAGAGTTCCTTAATCTTCCTATTTCACCGGAATGCCAGCCGGAGCCCCCCTTTTCGAAAAGGGATTGCAACAGTTGGCATCCTCAATGGGTGGGCGCATTGCCCCTTTACCACTTCACTTTCGTTGACTCTTACAGGTTGTGCAAGGTTTGGGCCTGTTTAAGTGCTGAAATACTCTGCCTACGCTACTGGCAGGCGAGACACTCATCGTAGTCGGTCTGCGGTGTTTCCATGGCTTCGGCCCGGGTGCGTTCCGAGCCGGCAAAGGCCGCTCTCTGCACCGATTTGGACCGACAATAGTAGAGCGACTTCACCCCGCGTTCCCATGCCATCCAGTGCAGCATGTGCAGGTCCCACTTATCAATGTCGCCAGGCAAGAAGAGGTTGAGGGACTGCGCCTGGCAGATGAAGGGCGTACGGTCGGCTGCCAACTCCACGATCCACCGCTGGTCGATCTCGAAGGCCGTCCGGAACACGGCTTTCTCGTCATCGGTCAGGCAATCGAGATGCTGAACGGACCCTTCGTGCTCCAGAATGGACGCCCATACCTCAGGCGTGTTCTCGCCTTTCTCATCCAGCAGGGCTTCGAGTTGACGGTTCTTCACCGTGAATGAGCCCGATAGCGTCTTGTGGGTGTAGACGTTCGCCGGGATCGGCTCGATGCCGGCCGATGTGCCGCCACAGATGATGGAGATGGATGCGGTCGGCGCCACGGCCATCTTGTGACTGAACCGGGCCATCATGCCAACGTCCTTGGCATCTTCGCACGACCCCCGCTCCTTTGCGAGCTTCACCGACGCCGCATCAGCTCCCCTGCGGATATGCTTGAACATGGCGTTGTTCCAGGACTTCGCCGGCGCACTTTCCAACGGCACGCCCTGGGCCTGGAGGAAGGAGTGGAACCCCATCAAGCCCAGACCGACAGACCGCTCGCGCTGCGCAGAATAAACCGCCCGCTCCATCTCCGACGGCGCATGCTCGATGAAGTCCGACAAGACGTTGTCGAGGAACCTGAAAATGTCCTCGAGGAACTGCTCGTCATTCTTCCATTCGAGATATTTCTCAGCATTGAGCGAGGACAGGCAACACACGGCGGTCCGCTCATTCCCGAGATTGTCCGTTCCTGTCGGAAGCGTGATCTCCGAACAGAGGTTGGACTGTGATACCTTGAGACCCAACTGCTTCTGGTGCGCCGGCATCGCGTTGTTCACCGTGTCGATGAACAGCAGGTAAGGTTCCCCGGTCTGGATCCTCAGCTCCAGGATCTTCTGCCACAGCTTGCGAGCCGGGACGGTCCGCAAGATCTCTCCCGATTTGGGCGAGCGCAGGCCGAACTCAGCATCATCGCGCACCGCCTCCATGAACTCATCGGTAATGTTGATGCCATGGTGCAGATTGAGCGATTTCCGGTTGAAGTCGCCAGAGGCCTTGCGGATCTCCAGAAACTCCTCGATTTCGGGATGATGAATGTCGAGGTAGCAGGCTGCTGAACCGCGGCGAAGGGATCCCTGCGAGATTGCAAGGGTCAGGCTGTCCATGACCCGGATGAACGGGATGATGCCGGACGTCTGACCGTTCTGGCCAACCTTCTCACCGATCGAACGGACATTCCCCCAATAGGTGCCGATACCGCCGCCGTTGGAAGCAAGCCAGACGTTTTCATTCCAGCTCTCGACAATGCCGTCGAGACTGTCACCCACCTGGTTGAGGAAGCACGAAATAGGCAAGCCGCGGTCAGCGCCGCCATTGGACAGGACCGGCGTTGCCGGCATGAACCAGAGGTTCGACATATAGTCGTAGAGCCGCTGTGCATGGGGCTGGTCATCGGCGTAGGCGCTGGAAACCCGCGCAAACATGTCCTGATAGCTTTCGCCCGGAAGCAGGTACCGGTCGGTCAAGGTTACCTTGCCGAATTCAGTGAGATTGGCGTCACGCGATGGGTCGATTTCAACCTTGTAGCCGTCGACCACCTTCAGATCCGCACCACCGCGTATCTTGGGCTTTCCTCGCCTGATTTTTGCCGTCACTGATTGCTTCATCGCTTCGGACGCGGACATGGGCCGAACCCCCTTGTTCTGCTAATACTATATAGGACTGCAGACCCAAACCGCTACCACTAAACGCGATATGCGGTGCCCTCTGCATCTCCTCGACACAAGATATAGTGGTCCATTGGTTAATCAGGCGTCAACGCGTGCGATCAACAGGGCACGGACGAAACCGTGGAAAAAACCTTACCCAATTCCTAACCGCCCCGTAACCACTGGCCGATGCAACCGGAGGGGGTCTCTCGCCGCTCCAAAAGAAAAACATGAGTGAACACAAGCTCCGCCCGTCAAAGCTGGGAGAGCCCCTCGAAAAACACGTTCCGCGAGCGAATCGACGCGTCGTCCCGACGTCTGAGCGGCGAATCGACCTGCATAGCCACGGCCGCAATCAGCCCGGTCCGGCCGGCACGCACCGGACATCGTCGAGCGGGTATGCCTTACCGGTGCGCCGACGGACTGCCACGCAGGCGCCATTCCGGATCACGAGGTCAAAAACCTCCGGCGTGGCCAGGCTCCGGGTTTCGTAGCGGCCCGGCCTTGGGGGCAGCACAGAGATCGAGGTGGATACCGACAAGTCTTCCGGCCCCAGTTCAACCTCGGCCCTCCCAAGGATCGCTCCGAGATCACGGTGCAGGGCCTCTCGGGTGCCGGGCTTCCCAATATCCAGCCGCGCCGGTCCGTCTCGCGGCGCCGTCTGACACGCCGAAAGGCTGACAGACAGTACAGCCATCATCAGATCACGCATGGGGCTGCATAGACCATCAATACGGCATCCGCATGTCGCGGTTCGTTGCGAGAATGTCCGCCTCAACCACCACCTCGAGCGAGGGTTCGCCCTCGGCCGCGCCTGGTCGGGAAACCGCGGCGCCGAGACCCGACTGCGGCAGTGCCGGACACGTTCCATCCTCACGGAACTGGAGCGCCGCCGCCAGCAGCCCTTCATTCGGGTCTCCCAGGGGGGTATTCAAGTCATCGCTGACCACACAGCCGGGCGTGCGCACGCCAAACGGAAACGAGGAATTATCTGGCACAAAGCCGTCGGCATACTCACCAAACCCCTGATCGTTCACACCCTGGAACTGGATCGTGTAATAGGTTTCGCCGCAATTGTCGGTCGGAAAAAAGCCGAAGGGTTTGCCGCACGTCACGTCACCAATGAGGATGACCTCCACACCGATACCTCGCAGCCCGTTGATTACGGCTTCACTCGCACTGCAGGTGTTCGCGGTGGAAAGGATAAAGACCCGTGACAGATCGAGACTGTCGAGCGGCGTCCCGTTGGGCAGCGAAAACCCAATCCCCGTATCAATGAACGGGATAGGATCGTTCGGCTGTCCGGTTACAGGGTCACTTCCGCCAAGCCCGGTGTTGAACCGAAGGGCTTCAAAGATGCGGCCGTCGGTCTGCTGATCGCCGGCAACGAGATAGCCCAACTGCGCAGCAACTGCGAGCAGGCCCCCGCCATTGTAGCGCAGGTCGAGCACGAGGTCGGAGACACCCGCATCCGACAATGTGGTGAACGCCATGGCAATCTCTTCTTCTGACGAGAACGGGCTGAAGGTGTTGAAAAGGATATAGCCGACGCTGCCGGTCGGCGTGTCTATGATCTCGACGGTATTGACCGGCTTGGAGGAGACGTTGGCGGCCGTCAGCGTGACAGTCCGCGTGTCGTTTGCGCCGGGGTCGAGGACCGTGAAAGTATGCACCTCGCCCGCGGTCGCCGGAAACAGCCCCGCATTCAAGGTATCAATCTCAGCCTGGGTCCCGGCGTTCACAAGGTCCACCCCGTCCACTTCGAGAATACGGGCGCCCCGGACAAGGTTCGCCTCTCCATTCACTTCCTGCGCGGCTGGCGTATCGGGATCGGTATACCGGACCCGGAAATCCCGTGGAGCGGTTGTCGAAATCGCCTCGTAACTGACCCCGTAGCCGGCGGACGCCGCCGAGTTCCGCCGGGCGAGAAACTCCTCCGTCGGCTCGCTGAAGTGGAAATCGTCCTTTTCTTCACCTGACGGGGTAATCTCGAATGTCCGGAGCTGGGCGAAATAGGCGAGCCGATCGTCGAAATCGTTCGGGTCCTGGTCAACCACCTCATCATTCCAGAGATAGGTCTCGTTGGTCCACGACCGCAGCCAGAACAGCTCGTCAAGCAGCGTTCCTGCCACGTCAGGGAAGGCATTGCCCTCGATGTCGACACCGGAGCGGGGGACTTCGCACTGGGCGTCGAAGTCTCGCGACGATTCAAAACTCCCCTCAATGAAAGTGGGGCCGCTTGGTGATGATGGCGGTGGCGGAGGAGGAGGGGGCGGTGGTGGTGGAGGCGGCGGGGGCGGCGGTGAAAGAGCCGGCGAAACAGGCGTTGGCGTGTTGCCACCATCGCTACCGCCACCACTACACGCCCCGAGCGCCAGGATCGCTGTCGTCACGAAAATGACAGTTCTGAAATGCCCGTTCATCGCAGCTACCCTTGCGGTTTACCTCCGGACCCTACCCGCGCGATCGTCCTTGTAAACGTAAACTCCGATAATGTTACCTGGCCGACCAGGCAAAACGCGGCCCTGGCCGCGTACTGGCGGTCACGGCTTGCACACCAAAGTGTGAGCCGCCCTCACGCAGGGTTCGTTGGCGCGTGATCTGACCGCCTGCCATCTAGCGATCATCGAAAATCACCAAGCCCCGGAGAGCGACATGATCGACCGCATAAAGACCTACACCCCCCACGCCATCGCCGTTTTCGCATCGGCGGTGTTCCTCGATAGCCTGCGCTTCAAGTTCACCAACGCGCCGGAAACACAGGTCATCTTCGGGAAGCTGAATGACTGGGCCGCAAGTCTTGGGGCAGAAGGCCTGTTTGCGCAGACCGGCTTTCTCAGCCAGTACACAATCGGAACCGCTGAGTTCTTTGCGTCGGCCCTCCTCCTGATCGGTATCCTTCCCGCGTTCCGCCGGCTGCAGGCCATTGGTGCGATGATGGCCTTCGCGGTCATGAGCGGCGCCATCAGCTTCCACCTGTTCACGCCCCTCGGCATTGACCCCAACAATGACGGTGGCGGGCTGTTCGCCGCGGCAACGGTCATCTGGGCCAGTTCAATTGCCCTCGTGGTCATTCGCAGAAACGAGATCGCAGGTCTCGCTCTGGACCTCGGCCGCGCCCTGTTCCCGAACGGATTGCCTGCCGTGGCGATGGGCCATGCCACCACGCGCGCAGCCGCCTAACCATCTTACTCGATTAACCCCGCAAACAAGGACCAAACCCATGCTGAAACAAATGCTTACCGCCGCCCTGCTCGCAACGGCCACCGCAACCCTGGCCCCTGCGCCCGCCCACGCCGACAAGGCTCCGGTCTACACTGGCCTGTTCAACAATCTGGCCGTGGAGGGGCATGACCCCGTCGCTTACTTTACCGCGGGCGAGCCGGTCAAAGGCGACCGGGCCTTCTCCACGGAATACCAGGGCGCTGAGTTCCGCTTCGCCAGCCAGGAAAACCTCGACACCTTCCTCGCCGAACCAGATACCTACGCCCCGCAATATGGCGGCTACTGCGCCTGGGCCGTGAGTCAGGGCTACACCGCAAAGGGAGATGCTGATAACTGGAAGATTGTCGATGGCAAGCTCTACCTTAACTTCAACGCCAAGGTTCAGAGCGATTGGGAAGCCGACATTCCCGGTTTTATCGAAAGCGCAGACACCAACTGGCCATCGGTACTGAACTAGACAGTCCTCCTCCATGGACATCGTCGAGAGGCCGGCTCAACAAATCGGCCTCTCGATGCATCGTTCACGGACGAAGCATCTTTTCCATGGCATAGTTGTGGATCGGCACGCCCTGAATGTCGAAATCGCGCCGCTTGGATACGATGAAACCCTGCCGGTCGAAAAAGCCCTTCGCGACTTCGCTGGCTTCAACATAGAGCCGCTCAAGCCCATCCCTGACAGCAACCGTTTCAAGCGCGTTGTAGAGCGATTTCGCAACGCCCTGCCCGGCAACGTCAGGCGCAACGTAAAACAGGTCGATGTGACCATCTGGCTCCAGGTCAATGAAGCCCACCGGCTGACCACTGCCATCATCCGCCACAAAGGTCGTCCGCCCGTCGCTGCACCGCGCCCGTGTTTCGGTTGCATCGGGGGTGCCTTGCAGCCACGCACGGACCTGCGCCCTGGTGTAGGCGCGACGGCCAAGGACGCGGACGGAGTCGCGGAAGATTGATGCGAGAAAAGGGGCATCGCTGTCAGTGTACAATCGGATCGTGATCATGACGTCCCGCGTGCTATCCCGGAGGGCTCCAATCCTGCCGCGGCCCTGTATATCGCAATTCCGACTACAGCCAACGCAGGTTTGTGATGGTTGCGATCCATCAGACAGCAAAGCATTTTACCACGATAAATCGGAGCCTCAGCAAGGCGACCGTCAAGAATTCCCAAGCGCGCGACTCTCCGCTAGATACCGGTCATGAAAACCGCTGTTGTCGTCTTCCCAGGATCGAATTGCGGCCGGGACGCATTCATTGCGCTGAAGGCCGTATCGGGGGAAAGCCCGACGATGGTCTGGCACAAGGACGCCGCCCTGCCGGCGGGCCTGGACCTTGTCATGATACCAGGCGGCTTTTCCTACGGCGATTATCTTCGCTGTGGGGCCATGGCGGCGAACTCGCCGATCGTCCCTGCGCTCAAGGCCCATGCGGATAAGGGCGGCTACTTGCTGGGCGTTTGCAACGGGTTCCAGATCCTGTGCGAAACGGGTTTGTTGCCCGGCGCGCTTGTTCGCAATGCTTCCCTCACCTTCGTATGCAAACCGCAGGACCTGCGAATCGAAAGCAGGACCACGGCCTTTACCAGCGCCTATGGCGCTACGGGCGAGATCTCAATCCCAATTGCCCACCATGATGGGAACTATGTCGCCGATGGGGATACACTCGACCGCCTCGAAGGCGAAGGCAGGATCGTTTTCCGTTACCTGGGCAATCCGAACGGATCGGCCCGCGACATCGCTGGCATCGTGAGCGAAAACGGCCGTGTGCTCGGCATGATGCCGCATCCCGAACGCGCCATCGGCGGCCATGAAGGCGGCAAGGACGGGATTACGCTGTTCGAAAGCGTCCTGGGCGCGGTATAATGGGTCAGGCGGCGCGTTACATGGCCGTCCTCGTCCTTGCGGTCGGGCCAGTCATGGCTCCCATGAACGCACAACGCGCCATTGAAGGACCCAGCGCAACGCGAACATCCCTTCCCGATCGCACAGGCTGTTTCGAGCTTTTCCTCTCGCCGCGCCAGATGCGAGAGACCTACCTGCTCAACGCCTGCACGGGGGCGAGCTGGGTCCGTGCCGACGGCGCCGAGCGTAGTGGCTGGCTTGCGATCCCGCGCGAGGACAATCCCGCCGACACGGAAACGCTCTCGGCTGCGAAGCATTTCCAGATCGTTTCATCGGTCTTGACGGCGCAAGACACCTTCCTCTTGAACGCGCTCAATGGCGCCACCTGGCGCCTCTATGAAGGCGCCGATGGCGGCCTGTTCTGGGGGGCCATGGTCATGGACGATTCCGCGGCGACAAACGCGGCGGGGCGCGACGATTAGGCGGCGATGCGTTCGGCCAGCAGTCGGTGTCCTTCCACCATGCGCTCCACCTCGCCAGGTCTGACCGAGAGATCCCCGTCGCCCTTGTCGACCGATCCGCCCAGCAGAATGCCAGTGGTCCGGGGAAACATGTACAGCAGCCCATGCCCTGGCAAGCTGCCGGCATAGCCATAATCAATATCCGATTGCGGCAGCAGGAAGGAAAGCTGGCCGCGCGCCGGGATGATTGTTTCGTCGCCGAAGACGGCACCGGCCCCCAAACCCATGCAATTCACGATACTGTCCTGGGGAAGGCTTTCCAGGTCAGCTTCGGTGTCGAAGGCTTTCTGGACGATCTTTCCGCCCGCAAAAAGGAAGTCATTCATGATCGCCCGCAGGTACGGGTCGGGGTCAATCATCAGGGTGTAATAGGCATCATAGTAAGCAAAACCGAACGGCCCATTGGGCTGGTTGCGGCGAAGTCCGGGATAGAGGCTATCCTTGCCCATATAGGGCTCTGACGTATCCATCGGCCCGTTCGACAATCCGTACTGTCGGATCCAATAGACGCCATAGCGTCGATCATTGGCGAACCGGACAAAGCGCATGAAGGCGATCCTGGACGCTAGGTGCAGCATTGCCATGGTTTCCGCGCTGACCTCTCCGCGCTCGAACAGAGTCACGGGGTGCCACATCGCTCCAGCGACATTGGACACGGTATTCGGCGGAAAATCCTTGGCGTACAACGTGACCTCGGCGCCCGCCATTTGCAGGCATCGGGCCGTCGACAGCCCTACAGATCCTGCCCCCAGTACACCAACTTCGCTGCGGCCAAGGGGCTTTACCAAATCTGTTGCCAACTCGCCGACGCCCCATGAGAGGGAAACACCGCCACCGCCATGGCCGTAATTATGTATGACGTCCTTGCTGCCGACCTTCACAGCCTCCAAGCGCGGACCGGGCTTCCGAAAGGGTCGCAATCCAACAAGCGACCGCGTGACCCGGTCCATGGAAGATTGTACCGGCACAAACGGCGCATCGATCGGCTGCACCGACGCAGACCCAATGAGCGGCGGTTTGGGACGCGACGCTGGGGGCACGGCAGGAGGGGTGGCACAACCCGCGAGGGACACGGCGCCGAAAGTAACACCCGACGAGACAACTGAACGACGATCCAAAACGGTTCCTCTCTGGACGGCAGACATGCACAATGATCGGCGCGGCGGGTGAAGATCAAGCGATACCGCACACCCTCGGGCGTCCTCTGGCGTCCTGCCCCGATCTTTTGCGATGCGATGCAGCCAGCACCTGCTTTAGGATGGCATCCTCGGCTATCCGTCGCTAAATGCGCCCATGAATGACACGCAAGCGATTCTCGACGCCCTCCTCGCCGAACAGGACCAGACGGCCGCCGCCGAGCACGGCATCAATGCCGAGGAATGGGAAAGACTGGTCTCGCGGTTGAACCGCGCTCCCAACCTTGTGGAGCTTGGCATTTATTCGGTCATGTGGTCGGAACACTGCTCCTACAAATCCTCGCGCCGGCACCTGTCGAAATTTCCGACAAGAAATGAGCATGTCATCCAGGGGCCGGGCGAGAATGCGGGTGTGATCGATATCGGCGATGGCCCCAATGGTCCAATGGCCGCCATCTTCAAGATGGAGAGCCACAATCACCCGTCCTACATCGAACCCTATCAAGGCGCTGCGACCGGGGTGGGCGGCATCCTGCGGGATGTTTTCACGATGGGCGCGCGGCCCATTGCGCTGGTCAATGCCCTGCGCTTTGGCGATTCCGCTCACCCGAAGACGCGCAGTCTCGTGGCAGATGTGGTCGCCGGCATTGGCGGTTATGGAAACTGCGTCGGCGTGCCGACCGTCGCAGGTGAGACCCAGTTCCACGAGGGCTACAATGGTAACATCCTGGTCAACGCCATGGCGGTCGGCCTCGCCGATCAGGACAAGATATTCTACGCCCGCGGCGCGACGCCCGGAAACCCCATCTTCTATGTGGGCGCCAAGACCGGCCGCGACGGCATCCACGGGGCAACCATGGCCTCGGCCGAATTCTCCGAAGGCGATGAGGAAAAGCGCCCGACTGTGCAGGTCGGTGACCCGTTCACGGAGAAATTGCTGATCGAGGCCTGCCTTGAGCTAATGGCCACCGACGCGATTCAGGCCATTCAGGATATGGGGGCAGCGGGACTCACATCGTCGTCTGTGGAAATGGCCGACAAGGGCGGCATCGGCGTCGAGATGGATCTCGACACCGTACCCCAACGCGAAGAAGGCATGACCGCCTATGAGATCATGCTGAGCGAGAGCCAGGAGCGCATGCTCATGGTGCTGAAGCCCGGCAAGGAAAACGTCGCAAAGGCGATCTTTGCCAAATACGACCTGAACGCGGAAGTGATCGGCATGACCACCGATACGGGCCGCATGGTGCTGAAACAATTCGGCGAAGTGGTCTGCGATATCCCCGTCCCGCCGCTCGCCGAAGATGCGCCTAACTATGATCGGCCTTGGGTGGAACCGAAACCGCGTGCACCGCTCGATCTCTCGAAGTATCCCGAGCCCGAAGACTATGGCGAGGCGCTCCTCAGGCTCATGTCCTCGCCCGACATGGCGTCCAAACGTTGGATTTGGGAGCAGTATGACCGCCATGTGATGGGCGACACGATCGACAGTTCCCAGTCCATGGGCGATGCCGCGATTGTCCGCATCCACGGCACGAACAAGGCGTTGGCCATCACGTCGGACTGCAACCCCCATTATGTGGCCGCAGACCCCTACGAGGGCGGCAAGGCGGCGGTGGCCGAGGCGTATCGCAACCTCTCAGCCGTCGGTGCGCGGCCCATCGCGATCACCGACAATCTCAATTTCGGCAACCCGGAACGGCCCGAAGTGATGGGCCAGATCGTCAAGGCGATTGAAGGCATGGCCGAGGCCTGCCGCGTCCTCGATTTCCCCGTCGTGTCGGGTAATGTCAGCCTTTACAATGAAACTGACGGCGTCGGCATTCCGCCCACGCCCGTGGTCGGCGGTGTCGGCCTGATCGAGGACGTCTCCAAGATCGCGACGCTGAAGGGGGCGCAAGTGTCCGACCATATCGCGATCCTGGGATCAACCGCAGGCCATCTCGGCGCATCCCTTTATCTGAGGGACATCCTGAACATCGAAGAGGGTCCTCCACCCCCCGTCGATCTTGCCGCAACGAAAGCGACTGCAGAAACAGTTCTGAATTTGATCAAGGCCGGGCTGGTCAACGCCGTTCACGATATCTCAGAAGGGGGTATCGCTTGCGCTGCTGCCGAGATGGCGCTGGCCAATGGAATGGGTATCACGGTGGGGTCCGACGAGAAGTCCAACGCAGGCGATCTGGCGTGCCTTTTCGGCGAAGACCAGGGACGCTTCCTTGTGGCGCTTTCGGAAGAACAGGTCGGCGGCTGGAACGATCTGGGTATTACGCCAATGCTGATTGGATATATGGGCGGCGATGATGTCAGCCTCATGCTCGGACCCGAAGGCGGGCCAATCCATTCCGTCCCCCTCTCCCGCCTGCGCGAGGCCCATGAAGGCTGGTTGCCGCAATACATGAGCGCCGTGGACTAAGCGGCTAGTCCTTCAACTGCGCTTGCACTCTGGCGGAGACCTCCCCGTAAAGGTCATCACCCCAGCCACCAGCCTTGCCGTTGAACAGGAACTCCGGCGGACAGGCCTCCGGCCCTTGCCCGGGTGGGAGCGGCGGCGTGAAGTAGCCGAGCGCATAGGAACCCATCGCGTAACCCAGCAGCGCTTGCAGCTCCGTCGAGAAGTCCTTCGCAATGTGCGGCGGGCAAGAGAGATACTGGTTCTCCTCCTGGCGCAGCCATCCGAGACAATAGGTGATGTTCAGACCGATGCGCGTTTCATCGGTCCGGTTTCGACCACCCGAATGAATGACCGAACCGGAATAGACGAGCACGGATCCGGCCGTCATCTCGGCCTGCACGACGTCCGCGTCATCGGGCTTTTGCTCGTCGGGCCAATGGTTCGACCCGGGAACGAGCCGCGTTGCGCCGTTCGCCGCGGTAAAATCCGTCAGTGCCCAGATCGTGTTGAGTTGAGGCTCGATGTCGCGATGCAGATATCCGCCCCAGGCAAGCCGGTCACGATGCAGCGGCTGCTCACCTTGGCCCGGCCCAATGGCAATCGTCTGGGTCAGGTGGAGTTGGTAGCGGTCGCAGAAAGGTTTGAGAAACCCATCGCAAGCCCCCGTGATCATGGGATGCAGGATTAGCTCGCGGCAGAGCGGAGACCGCGCGGCGAGGGCGCCGGTCCGCCGCGTTTTCCGCCCCGTGAAATCATCGCGCCCACGATCAGTGGCGTCGATAAAAGGAGCCAATTCCCCATTCAGCGCCGATAGCTCGCGAGGGGCCAGCAGATCGTCAATGATACAGGCGCCATCCTCCTTCACAGCATCAACAATCTTTTCAGGGTCCGCTTTCGCGGTCAGGTGCTGAAGTCCGGCCATTGTCTCCTCCGTTTCCCGCAAAGTCCGGAATTGGGAGTCGCCGGTCAAGGCGCTTCCGTCGTCGTTTGCCCTCCTGCCAGGAAATCCAGCTTTCCGAGCGGCACACCCTGCGTGCGCAACAGGGCGTAGGCCATGCTGGCGTGGAAGGTCAGGTTCGGTAAGACAAAGTTGGCCATGTACTGCATCTTCTGGAACGGCCGGTCACCGAAGGGTGTCTGCATGATGATGGTCGAGTCCGGGTCGGCATTCAGCGCATCGTCGTCGAGTGTGTTGATGAAGCCAACCGCCTTGGCAGCCCGTTCGGCGAGGTCCCTGAAACTCTTCTCGTCATCGGGTGAAACCGGAAGCGCCTCGCCCGCGAGCCTCGCCCCGCCGCGCGCGGCCATATCGCAAGCCGTCTGCACCTGGCGATCCATGGGGAACATGTCCGGATAGAGCCTTGCGGACATGAAGGCCTCATCGGCGATGTCATGGGCCTTTGCATGTTCAGAAGCCTTGGTTAGCCAGATCGACATGCTGCCGAGGATCTGACCGGAACTGGCCTTCAACATGTAGGAAATCGTTTCGGTCATTCGTTCGTCTCCCGGAACTGGGTTGGAAAAAGGGTTGCGAGTTCCTCGTCGAGCGCATCGGCGATGAGAATCGCGGTGTCGGCGGCCGCAAGATAAAAATCGGTCGGGATCGTTTCGAACACATCCGTTGGCTGGTGGTACTCAGCATGGTCTTCAACGCCGAGGTAAAGGAATGGAATGCCGAGCCGGTGGAACACCGCATGATCGGACAGCAGCGTCCAATCCTGGTCACCGTCCTCTGGCCGATCATGGCCCATCAGGAGCGTGACGGGCGCTACTTCCGCCACGCGTTCAACGAACGGGACGAGGACGGGATTGTGATAGGTGCCAACCGCATAAAGCTCACCCGCTGCCGACTTGGAAACCATGTCGAGATTGAGGTTGATGGCGATATCTTCACGCGGCAGGGGCGGGTCTGCAACGAAGGCCAACGCGCCGCCAAGCCCGTCCTCTTCGGCGTCGAGCAGGACAATATAGATGTCGTTCTCCGGTGGCCGCGCCATGAAGAACTCGGCAATGGCGAGAGCAACGGCGACACCCGACGCATTGTCATCGGCACCGTTGTAGATTTCTCCGTCCCGCTCTCCGAGATGGTCATAGTGCGCTGTAACAACCATGGCCTGGCCAGTGTTCCCATTGCCCTTGATGCTCCCGATCAGGTTGGCGCCGGGCCTGTCAGGACCATCGCCGTCCATCGGGCCATAGGTGAAGGGGTGGTCGTAGCTGTCGCCGACCATGGCGAGCCCGATTCGCGCCATGTCCAGGGTCAGCCCGACCCGCGCAGCAGCATTGCCCGGTGTGCCGGCCCGCCGGCCCATCATCTCGTCAGCTGACAAGGTTCGCGTAATCTGCAGCAGCCGTTCTCCGTCGAACAGCTCCGGAACGTAAGCGGTTCCAGGGTCTGCCGGTTGGGAGCAGCTGGCAAGGCCGAACCACGCCAATGCCGATACGATAGCAATCCGCAGGGAAGGAGGCCGCCGTTCAAGCCCAAGTCTTTGATACCGCACAGGGTTCGCGCAAAAAGCATAAAATACGTTCACGATCGTCACCAATCTCTGGTCCATTGCAGCGGAGCACGGTACGGCTCGTAACGTAGATTAGGAGTGTTCACATGGCGATGGACAAATCCACCCTTGAAGGGTTTCTCAAGAACGCCTTCCCCGATGCCGAGATCATCCTGACGGATCTGGCCGGCGACAATGATCACTGGCAGGCGGAAATCGTTTCGGAAAAATTTTCGGGACTTAGCCGGGTGAAGCAACACCAGCTTGTTTACGCCGCGCTGAAAGGGAATATGGGAGAGGCGCTCCACGCCCTCGCGCTCAAGACCAGGGCGCCGAGTTGAAGCGCCGCGCCAAGGACATTCTGGTCGTCGGCGGTACAGGCGCACTGGGTTTCCGTATCTGCGAGCGGCTCGTCCGCAGGGGGCACGCGGTCACCGCCATCCACCGCAAGGAGAACAGTCCGAATCTCGCTCGGCTTCGTGCGATGGGTTGCAGAACCGTCAGGTGTGATATCCGCAAGCCAGGGGCCCTGGAAGCGGCGCTCTGCGAGGTGACCCACGCGATCTTCACGCCGATCCTCACCGATAGCGGCCCCGCCTTCCGGCACCTGACCGAAGCCCGGCTCGAAAAGGCCGTCCTGTTCTCGTCTGCCAATGTGTGTCTTCCCAACCCCTGTCAGAAATACAGGGCCATCATGGCCGAGGAATCAGCGATCGGCGAGGTCAGTCAACGCGCGCTCATCCTGCGGCCGGCCATGATCTACGGCTATGCGGGCGACGGTAACCTGTCGCGTATCCTGGCTGCGGCCCGACGGTTCCCCCTTACGCCCATGCCTGGACTTGGCCGCGCAAGGTGCCAACCGATCCATGTGGATGATCTCGCCGATCTGGCTGTCAAAGCAATCCTGTCGAAGAAGGTACCCAACCTGGCCATCGCCGCAGGTCCGACCCCCCTGTCCATGAAAGGGGTCATGACGAGTGTCCGGCAGGCAAGCGGCCTTCCCGGCCTGGTGTTTCCAGTACCGACCTGGCCACTCAAGCACCTCTCGCGCCTGTCGAGGTTCCCCCTCGACCAGCAGCAGATTGAACGCGCCGACGCGGACCGGGTGCCAAGCGAAATTCCGCATATACCGGGCTGGCACCCGCAAATTACATTGGACGCAGGTCTCAGACGGTTAAACGCAGCGCTTGACGCGGAGGCTGGCAGTCCTCACATCCGAAGGGTGAGACAGCGAGCGCTAGGAGGCTTCCATGTCAGACGCCCAGGACATTCAATCCGCCATCGCTGATGCGGTGAAAACAAATGATGTTGTTCTCTTCATGAAAGGGACGCCTGACTTTCCCCAGTGCGGCTTTTCCTCGACCGTGGTCCAGATCCTGGATGTGCTGGGCGCGGACTACGTATCCACCAACGTGCTGGCCGATCAGGGCGTCCGGGAAGGCATCAAGACGTTTTCAGATTGGCCAACCATCCCCCAGCTTTACGTGAAGGGCGAGTTTGTCGGCGGATGCGACATCATCCGCGAGATGTACGAGAGCGGTGAACTGAAACAACTGTTCTCCGAAAAGGGTGTTGCACTGGCTGCTGCGGAATAACACGCCGGCTAAGGGCGCACATGCCGACTGGGAAAACGCTTGTAGCGGTCACCACGCAAAAGGTTGGCCAGACTTACAAGTTGGGTGCGTTGCACAGATGGCCTAATGCTGTCAGGGACCACCCATGTTGGACCGTCACTCCCCCAAAGTCGGCATCGTTTCACTCGGCTGTCCGAAAGCGCTTGTCGACAGCGAACGCATCGTCACGCGACTGCGCGCCGAAGGTTACCAGATTTCGCCGGACTACGCAGCCGCCGACCTTGTTCTCGTCAATACGTGCGGCTTTCTCGACAGCGCCCGGGACGAGAGTCTCGAAGCGATTGGCGAGGCGATTGCCGAGAATGGAAAAGTAATCGTCACAGGGTGCCTCGGTGCCGAGCCCGAGGTCATAGAAGCTGCCCATCCAGGCGTTCTGGCGGTGACAGGGCCGCACCAGTACGAGCAGGTGATGGAAGCGGTACACACCCACCTGACCCCGCCCCATGACCCCTATTCCGACCTCGTTCCCGAAAGCGGGCTGCGCTTCACGCCGCGCCACTACGCGTATCTGAAAATATCCGAGGGCTGTAATAATCGTTGCAGCTTCTGCATCATTCCGAAACTGCGCGGAGATCTCGTCTCCCGCCCGATCAACCATGTCCTTACCGAAGCCGAGCAACTCGTGCGCGCTGGCGTCAAGGAGCTCCTCGTCATCAGCCAGGACACATCGGCCTACGGACTGGATGTGAAGTATGCGTCGGCGACCTGGCGCGGCAGGGATTATGAGACCCGGTTCCTCGATCTCGCCGAAGGCCTGGGCTCACTAGGCGCCTGGGTCCGCATGCATTACGTTTACCCCTACCCCCACGTGGACAGGATCATCCCGCTGATGGCCGAGGGGACAATAACGCCCTATCTCGACATTCCGTTCCAGCATGCCTCGCCCAGTGTACTGAAGGCCATGCGGCGGCCAGCCAAGCAGGAGAAGGTGCTCGAGCGCATCGCGTCGTGGCGGCGGGACGTGCCGGAGCTGGCGATCCGGTCTACCTTCATCATCGGCTTTCCAGGCGAGACGGAGGAGGATTTCCAGATCCTGCTCGACTTCATCACCGAGGCCGAAATCGACCGGGCCGGTTGTTTCAAGTACGAAAATGTCGTCCACGCCACGTCACGTGATCTTCCCGGGCACGTTCCCGAAGCCGTCAAGGAAGATCGCTGGCACCGTTTCATGGCGCGTCAGGCGGACGTGTCCGCGAGTCGACTGGCAAACAAGGTCGGCCGGACGCTTGATGTCATCGTGGATGGGTGGGACGCGGACGCAGGCCTGTTCGCGGGGCGAAGCCAGGCCGACGCGCCTGAAGTCGATGGGATTGTGCGTATCCATACCGACGCGGACCTGGAACCCGGCGACATTATCCCCGTCCAGATCACGGCATCGGACGCCTACGATCTCGACGGCACATTCACCGCTCCGCCGCCCGGCGAAGACGGTCATTGATCGCTTCGCCAAGACCGGTTTCCGGGATCGGCGCCACCGCAATGGCGCTGGACCGCGCATCAAGGGTGCGTAACATGGCAAACAGATTTGCCGCCGCCTCCGTCGTATCACCACCAGCCGATAGGTTCAGGTCGCCCCGCATCGCGCCAAAGGCGAGCATGGACTCGCCCTGTTCAGCCTGCACCGCATTCAACCGCAGACGGGCCCTGGGCGCATAGTGCCGGAGGAGCTGGCCAGGGGAAATCGGTGCGTCCGGGTTCCCAGCCGATCGTTCAATCGGCCTCCCAAGCGCCGCCTCCAGGTCGCCATGGGACACGCCGCCAGGGCGGAGCACAACCGGATCGTCTCCCGTGCAATCAACCACGGTGGATTCCAGCCCAACGCGGCTTGGTCCACCGTCCAGGATTATGTCTACCCGGTCCCCGAGGGTGTCGCGGACCGTGCCGGCGTCAACGGGGCTGAGTTGTCCGGAAAGGTTAGCTGACGGGGCCACCAATGGGCCGCCAACGCCGGCAATCAATGACAGCGCAGTGGGATGCCCAGGGGCGCGAATGGCGATCGTATCCAACCCCGCCCTGCCGAGATCACAGACAGTTCCGGCGGCGGATACGGGCAACACCAGGGTGAGCGGCCCCGGCCAGAATGCCCCGGCCAAGCGCACCGCGACCGGATTGAACACCGCCTCCGCTTTCGCCATGTCCAGGTTGGCGACATGGGCAATCAATGGATTGAAGCGGGGCCGGCCTTTCGCGGCGAATACCCTGGCAACCGCGTTTGGCTGTCGCCCATCGGCGGCAAGACCATAAACCGTTTCGGTCGGCATGACGACGAGTGCGCCAGCGAGAAGGCGCTCGGCAGCATGGGCGATGGCGTCAGGACCCGACGGGAGGATAGGCGCAGTCATGGGCCGAAATCGGCGAGCGCAGCGCCCGGTGTCAATCGCCCGTGCGCGATGCGGTGAAATCGAACGAAACACTCACAGGGTCTGCGACCCAATCTGCGTTGGGGTCGCTCGACATGCCCAGATCGAGTGCCGAACGGGAGAAGTCCGCCTCGCCGATAACGCTCGCGGTGTCACCATCGATCTCAATCTCGGCATACAGAAACGTGTCAACGGCCTGGTCCTTGAGCGTCAAGGTGGCGTCGGCCTCGTAAAGCGTCTGGCCATCGGCTGAAACGCCCTCGATGCGAAACGCCCGAACCTCGACCGTTGCGGTCGGGAAGGTGGCCGAGTTGAACCATTCCGGCGCCTTGAGGCTGTCAGTGTACAGCTTCTTGCTGGCGACGACGGAGGTCAGGTCAACGGTGATCGTCGCGCGGCTTTCGGACAAGGCATCCGGATCAAACGCAATCGACGCCGTCCAATCGGCAAATTCGCCCGTGTACTCATTGCCGTCATGGATACCCTTGAACCGGATCGGGTCTGCTTCGGCATCAACCTGCCAGTTCTCCGCAGCGACCGTCGAGACTTCCAGAGGCCCTGCACCACTTCCCTGGGCGAGGACGGGCAAACCGGCAATCACGGCGAAGATGGCAACGGCACTGCCAAAGGCGGCAACACTGCCGCTGGCAGGTTTGACTGGTCCCCTTGTCGGGCCGAGCCATCCTGGCAAGATACGGTTCAAGACGCCTTCTCCATCCATCAGGTCGTGTTTCACTGCGCCACCGACGTGAAGCGCGATCAGCCCTACAGCCAGCCACGCCAACGCGCCATGAACGTTCTCGACAGCGGTGTGCCCCATTTCATTGGCGAGAAAACCCACGCCGGGGATGTCGGGCCAGGAGACGAGCCCGAAGAGGACCGTGGGGACATCGAACTCGTAAGCGGTAGAGACATACAGCCAGCCCGAAAGCGGCATGGCAAGCATCAGGCCGTAAAGGCCCACATGGGCGCCATGGGCGAGGGTTTTCTCCCACGCCTTCATGCCCTCCGGCAGCGGCGGCGGTGGATTGAGGATCCGCCAGACAATACGGGCAACGGTCAGCAGCAGCACCGTGATCCCGAAGGACTTGTGCATCTGGTAAAGCTGCTCCTGCCCAGGCGCCCCCAGTTCCATGTCAGTCATCTGCCAGCCCACAAGGATCAGGCCGACGATCGAAAAAGCGATGATCCAGTGGAGCGCCACCGCAACAGAGGTGTAGCTGTAGGTCTCTCTCATGGCGGGCTCGGCACTCTCGACTTAGGGTAAGATGATGCAGCGGCCCCGAAATGCCCGAAAGCGCAGGGGCCGCTAGCGCAAACCGATTTCCCTACTCGGCAGGTTCATCCTGCAGGAACTCGCCGGAGAACGAGATCGTCACCGCGTCAGTAATATTCGGGATAGCGGCGTCCATGCCGAAGTCCGAGCGGTTGATTGTGGTCGAGGCATTGAAACCGATCAGGTCCCGCTCGCCAAACCAAGGTGCATTGGCGTTGCCGTTATAGGTCACATCAAGGGTGACGGGCTTGGTCACACCTAGGAACGCAAGGTCACCGGTGACCGTTCCCGCGCTATCGCCCGTGATGGCGACGTCCGTCGATGTGAAGGTGATTTCAGGGAATTCGTCTGCGTTCAGCCAGCGAGGGTTCCGGGCCATATCCTCAACCCAGGTCTCATACTCGCTATCGGCATGTCCGGCCTTGTAGTCGCCGGGATAGTTCACGATGAGGTTCAGGGGATTGACCGTTACCGACAGGGTCGATGCCGCCGGATCCTCGGCATTGAAAACGAGGTCCGCGTCGAAATCGCCAAAGTGAACGATGTAGTCCGAGATCCCGCCGGAGTGGCCGACGGCAAATTCCAGGAAGGCATGGGTACGTTCCAGCGAGTATGCGCCGGAGGACACGTCGGCAAGGCCCTCGGGCAGTGCCGGGGTCGCGGGTGCAGCGGCCGGTGTTTCCGAAGCGGCCTCCTGGGGCGCCGGCGTTGCGTCAGCCGATGTATCGGCGCCATTGCAGGCGGTCAGGAAGGTCAACGCAGCCGCCGAGGCGAACAGGACAGAACGGGTCATGGGGATATCCTTTGAGGTTTGGGAGAAAGAGATGGAGCCCGCGTGCCGGGCGTTCAGGTTGCCGGTTCGATGAATTCACCGGAAAACTCGACCGTGACCGTATCAGAGACAAACTGGGTCAGCGCACCCATGCCGAAGTCGGAGCGGTCAAACGTGCCTGTGGCGTTGAAGCCGACCCGGCGCCGTCCACCGTCAAGCGGACTGGTCGCCGTGCCATTGAAGACAACATCGAGGATGACGGGATTTGTAACCCCGCGCAGGTTCAGATCCCCGGTGACCTGACCGGTGAACTCTCCGGTCTGTTCGATCCCGGTTGATACGAATGTGATCGTGGGGAATTCGTCGGCATCCAGAAACCGGCCATCATTCGCCAGTTCGCTTTCCCAATCGGCCTTCTTTTCGGGATCCGGAAAATTCGTTTCCAGCGCCGCCGCATCAATCTGGAACGAGACGCTGGACGCTGTTGGGTCGTCCGCATTGAAATCGAGTTGGCCAGAGAGACCGTTGAAGTCGATGGCGTAATCAGAGATGCCGAAGTGCTTCACCTTGGCGGTCAGGAACGCGTGCGTCGGCTCCAGTTCGAAGTTTGCATTGTCGATTGGCGCCAGGCTTTGCTGGGTGTTGACGCAGGCAGCCCCTGCAAGCGCCGCCAATGCAACAACGCCTGACCTCAAATCTTGTACTCGCACAGACAGGCTCCCTGCGTTAACCTTGTAACCCGGTAGGTAGCATCTGGATTCGCTATTGCCAGACCGCGCATCATGCGTGACCAGAAAAACACGGATAACCGCGCCAGGAGAACGTCGTCCCATGAGCTACGCCGCGCCCGTCGAAGACATAGCATTTGTGCTGGATAGTGTCGCTGGCCTGAAATCACTGGAAGGCCGACCAGCCTTTCCAGCGTACGCCCACGATCTGTTGACCCCAATTCTGGACGAAGCGGCGAAGTTGTCCCGCGACGTGCTTGCCCCCCTGAATGCCATGGGAGACAAGTCAGGGGCCGTGCTGACAGATGGCGGTGTGAAGGCTGCAGCCGGCTTTGCCGAGGCCTACGCGGCCTACCGGGATGGCGGCTGGATGGGATTGGCTTTCCCAGAGGCGAATGGCGGACAAGGACTGCCCAAGGCGCTGGCGCTTGCAGTGATGGAAATGTTCCACGGCGCCAACATGGCTTTCACCCTTTGCCCGATGCTGACCTTCGGCTCGATCGAGGCCCTCATCGCCCATGGATCACCCGAGCAACAACAAACCTACCTGCCCAGGCTCGTCAGCGGCGACTGGACGGGTACAATGAACCTCACAGAACCCCAGGCGGGGTCTGACGTGGGCGCCTTGAAGACAAGGGCTGTCCCCAATGGCGATGGCAGTTACGCGATCAGCGGCCAGAAGATCTACATCACCTGGGGTGACCATGATCTGGCCGACAACATCATCCACCTTGTGCTGGCCCGGACACCAGGCGCTCCGGAAGGCTCGCGGGGTGTCTCCCTGTTCCTCGTTCCGAAAGTCTTGGTGAACACCGATGGTAGCCTCGGTGCCACCAATAGCCTGAAGTGCATCGGACTGGAAAAGAAGCTCGGCATCCACGCCTCACCCACATGCGTCATGGAATATGACGGGGCGAGGGGCTGGTTGATCGGCGAAGAGAACAAGGGCCTCGCCTGCATGTTCACCATGATGAACTCGGCGCGGCTGAATGTCGGGCTGGAAGGCGTCGGTGTGGGCGAGGCCGCCTACCAGGCCGCTTACGCCTATGCCCAGGAACGCAAGCAGGGGAAGGCACCGGGCGTCGACGGCGCTGCACCCATCCTGCACCATTCCGACGTCCGCCGAACCCTGATCACCATGCGGTCCAAGGTGATGGCTGCCCGGGCGATCTGTTTCGCTTGCGGGATTGCCGCCGACGAAGCGGAAGCGGCCGAAACGGATGCGGCCCGCACCTCAGCGAAACTGCGCGAGGACCTGCTGACACCCATTGCGAAAGCCTGGTCGACGGACATGGGTGTCGAAGTGGCAAGTCTGGGGGTACAGGTCCATGGCGGTATGGGCTTCATGGACGAGACCCTTGCCGCACAACTTTATCGGGATGCCCGGATTGCCCCGATTTACGAGGGCACAAACGGCATCCAGGCCATCGACCTTGTCAGCCGCAAACTCGGTCGCGATGGCGGCGCAGCCATGGACGCGATGCTGGTGGACGTGCGTCAGACCGCCCGCGATGCCCGCTCGACCAATGAGCCGCAACTGGTTTCGGTCGCCGACCGCCTGGAGAACGCTGCCGACGCTCTCGAAGAAGCAACCCGGTGGATGGTCAACGCCATGGACACCGACCGTGAGACCGCCCTCGCCGGGGCGACGGCCTACCTTGCTTTGGCTGGCGATGTCATCGGCGGCCATTTCCTCACGAGGAGCGCGATCGCATCACGCGCCGCCCACGCAGATCTCCGTGGACGCATGACTGCGCTCGCCGGTTTCTACAGCGAGACCACCCTTGCCGAGGCCCCCGGGCGCCTACCCGGGATCACCGAAGGTGGGGCCGCTGCCCTGAGGGAGAGCATGGCCCTTTTCGGCGTGGAGTAGAGCCAGCCCTGCGAAGAAACGACTGGACATTTTCTGGAACGCCCGGCCTTACTCGGCCCATGGAATTCGATGCCAATCTCGAGGTTCTGCAGGCGGAGTTGTCGCCGCCCCCCGGCCATGAGCGAGTTCTGCCGGCTGAAGACGTCGATCCAGCCGGGAACCTTGTTCTGCATCTCGATGCGCGGCTGGGCGGGGTGGGCGATCGGGCCCACAGGACAAGGCTGGCCGATGCGCCCGTGTACTCGCTGGGTTCGGCGCCCGTGACCGGAACCTTCTCGCCGCGTCCGCCGTTGCGTCTCGTCTCTGCTGACAAGACGCCGGCCCCCGCCAGGGCCGAACCAGTCCGCGACCAGTCGGTGCATCCTGTCTCGGCGATTGGCCGGATAACCGCTGTATTCGGCGGCCGCATCCGATATTGCACCGGCACCGTGATCGCCGAGGGGGTGGTGCTGACCGCCGCCCATTGTGTGCATCTGCGAGACGATGACCGCCAGGCAAACGGTTCGGGATTTGCTGACTGGGTGCTTTTCGAGCCGCAATACTCGGCTGGCGAGAGCCTCGGCCGCTGGGCCGGAACCCGATCCTATATCATGTCTGGCTGGGCTGATCCCGCCCCCGGATCGTCAGCAGGGCCATTCGATTTCGCGCTCATCACCCTCGATGCCCCCATTGCAGGCAGGACGGGTACGGTGGGTGTTCTGGCCAATACCCTGCCCGATGGGCCCTTCACGAGCCTGGGGTACCCGCGGCAAGCGACGGATGGATACCTGTTTGATGGCGACCGTCTTTATTCTACGACCGGCGCACTCACCGATGATACCTCGCCTGGCCTTCTGCAGGCTGAAAACGCACTGACCGAAGGATCGTCCGGGGGGCCCTGGATTGTGCAGCATGAAGGGACACTGAAGATCGCCGGGCTGAATTCGGCCAAGCCGCTCCTCAGCGATGACCATACCTGGTCCCCGGTGCTTGGGGTGCACTTCCTGTCGCTGCTTGGACATGTCCTCGCCGACAAGACCGGCGTCTGACCGCGGTTGGCAAGCGGCTTGCTATTCCAAGGTGGGCATTGTGCGCGTGTCGGGCAGATATCCCTTTGACGTCAGCGAGCTAACTCGACATAAGGCGGTGCGAAGCAAACCGGTAGCGACCTTTACCTCGGGTCAACTGCCACCTATATGACAGAAGTTAGAAAGTTCCGGCGGTGGGCGCCCCCCATGAAAACGAGTGAAGGAAACTCGGCATGCTCTTGACCATGTTGAAAGCAAAGCTGCACGCGGCCACCGTTACCCAGTGCGACCTCTACTATGAGGGATCGGTGTCGATCGACCAGGACCTGCTGGACGCCTCCGGAATCTTGCCCCATGAGCGTGTCGATATCTGGAACGTCACAAACGGCGCGCGGATTGCGACCTATGCCCTCGAAGCCCCACGCGGCTCGAAGACCATTGGCGTGAATGGCGCTGCCGCACGTCATTTTGCGATCGGCGACCAGGTCATCATCGCAGCATTTGCATCGGTCGAAGCAGAAAAAGCCCGCCAGCATGCGCCAACCGTCGTGCTGCTCGGCGATGACAATGCAATCAAGCGACCGGACTAGTCACGCTTTGGATCGGAGCCTGGACCGCCGCGGCCAAAGTTGACCGCGTCACTATCCATTCCCGCGTCGATGATTGCCTTGCGAATTCCGCGGGCGCGTTCAAATTGGCGATAAAGTGCGTCGCCGTCGCCCCATCTGATCGCTCGTTGCAGGGCGGCGAGGTCCTCGGAAAACCGTCCCAGCGTTTCGAGAACGGCATCCTTGTTGGCGAGGAACACATCCCGCCACATGGTTGGGTCGGAGGCTGCGATTCGGGTGAAGTCACGAAAACCGCCCGCGGAATACTTGACCACCTCGCCCTCGTCGACGCTTTCCATGTCGTAGGCGGTGGCTACGATATTGAATGCGATCAGGTGCGGCAGGTGCGAGGTGATCGCCAGCACCCGGTCATGGCGGGCGGCATCCATGCACTCGACGCGGGCCCCCAAGGTTTCCCAGAACGTCGTCAACCGCTCCACGGCCGTCCGGTAGGCCGGGTTGCCGGAATCGAGGGGCGTCAAAATATGCCAGGCATCTTCGAAGAGGCCAGGAAAGCCTGCATCGGGACCAGAGGCCTCGGTGCCGGCGATCGGATGGCCTGGGATCAGGTGCACGCCTTTCGGGGTGTGGGTTTGCATGGATGCGAGCGCATCGGCTTTGACAGATCCGACATCGGTGAGGATAGCGCCCTCCGCAAGGTCGGAGCGGATCGCCTGGGTAACATCGGCCAGCGCGCCAACAGGAACGCACAGGATAATGCAGTCGCTATCTCTCACTGCGGCGGCGGCGGTTTCGGTGACAGTCCCAAGTTCAAGCGCATGGGCCCGGGCTCGCACGCTTTCGTCCCGGTCCCAGATAGCCACCTCGGCGGCAGCAATCTTGCCGCTTGCCGCCCGCGCGATGGACGAACCAATGAGGCCAGCGCCAATGATGGCGATCCGCTCGAATACCGGCCCCTTCAACGTCATCAATCGCGCTTGAACGCGGCGAGCGCTGCCAGGAGATCGGTGTTGGCCTGGACCGTCCCGATGGAAATCCGCAAACAGTCAGGCAGGCGATAGGCCGCCATGGCGCGCACATAAATGTTCCGCGCCCTGAGGTGCGTATCGACGTGCGATGCCTCATCCGCATCCGCGAATTTCACCAGCACGAAATTGCCGACGCTGGGGATCACTCTGAAGCCAAGGTCGGCGAGGCCAACGGACACGCGCGCCAGCTCTGCCTCGTTATGGACGAGCGATTGTCCCACAAACGCCTTGTCTTCCAGCGCGGAGATCCCTGCGGCCTGGGCGAGCGAGGACACGTTGAACGGCCCACGCACCCGGTTGATCGCATCGATCACGCTGGCCGGACCAAACGCCCATCCGAGACGCAGGGCGGCCAGTCCGTGGATCTTGGAGAAGGTACGCGTCATCAGGACGTTCGGTGCTTCGGCGGCCAGCTCCAACCCACTGGAGTAATCATTCGTCCGCACATATTCGGCGTAGGCGCCATCAAGGACCAGCAGGACATCGTCACGAAGGCCGGCATGCAGGCGCTTGACCGCATCATGGGGGATGTAGGTGCCCGTCGGATTGTTCGGATTGGCAAGGAATACGATTCGGGTCTTGTTGGTCACCCGCTCCAGCATGGCATCAACGTCGGTGCGGAAGTCGGCTTCGGGTGCGAGAATGACCTCGGCGCCCGATTGTTGCGCCACCAGACTATAGACGAGAAAGCCATGGGCGCTCTGGATAATCGCGTCACCTGGGGCCAGATAGGCCCGACCGAGAAGCTGGAAGATCTCGTCTGAGCCAGCGCCGCATACGATTCGGTCGGGGTCCAAGCCGTACGCCGCGCCGATGGCTGCTCGCAGCTTGCTGGCGCCGCCGTCGGGATAAAGTTCGAGATGTTCGGCCGATTGGCGAAGCGCGGCCTGTACATTTGGTGAGGCGCCGAGCGGGTTTTCGTTCGACGAGAGCTTATGCCCCTCGGCCGGTTTTTCGCCGCCCTTGTAGGGAATGATTTCAAGGATGTTGGGCAGGGGGCTTGGCCCCGTCAAAGTCTCGGTCATGGGTATGGCGTGCCGGAGCGGCGCCGGAAAATCAAGCGGCCTGACTGATCGCGTTCAGTCAGGCCCTTTGCCGTTTCCTCCGGAAGCGCGTTGCCCCAAGGGTCGGCGGTAACGTTCGAGCCCTAGACGCCGACGGCCTGGGCATCCCGCTCTCCCGTCCGGATCCGTATCACGGTTTCGAGATCGGCGACGAAGATCTTGCCGTCGCCAATCGTTCCAGTGTTTGCTGACTTGGCGATCGCGTCGGTCACCCGCTCGACCGCGTCGGCGGAACATGCGACCTCGATTTTCACCTTGGGCAGCAGACGAACTTCATACTCGGCGCCGCGATACACTTCCGTCTTGCCCTGCTGGCGACCATAGCCGCGCACCTCGGAGACGGTCAGACCTTCGGCACCGATTTCCGAAAGGGCATCGACAACAGCGTCGAGACGGCTCGGCTTGAAGATCGCTGTAACAAGTTTCATGGCTCTGTACCTGCAGTGTTAGTGTGGCGATACTGACTCGCGATATACGATCCGTCAAACCGGGCTCAAGGCTTCGGTCGGCTCCTCTCGCGCGCTGCGCGGTCCATGGGCAAAACCACGGCTCCCTTGGGAGCCTGGACCGCTCGCACGGCGGGCGCGACTGCCCCGCCCGGCTCGATGTAGAGCCGCTTGACCGCTTCGACCAGAACTACGCCGCCGAGACCGGGAACGACCCACTCTCCAACCCGCTCCCAGCCTTCAGCCGCAGCGGTAACGATGGTTTGGTCAATCGGTGGGACAAACAGGGCATGGGTACTGGCGGTGACCTGGAAGCTTCCATCGGCGAGAAAGCCACTCAACTGGCGCCGGGTCCAGGGTCGGCCATGTCCGAAAGGCGTTCGCTCGGCAAAGGCCCACAGACCCCGCCGATTGGTGGCGGCAACGACAATGCGGGCTTCGGGCGCCATGACCCGCCAGATTTCCCGGCGGAGCGCCCGGGGGCTGTCGGCTTCTTCAAGACCGTGGAGCAGGATGACGCGGTCAAAAAGTCCATCGGCAAATGGCAGCCGGTTCTGGGGCGCCATGACGGTGGCATTGCCCCGTCCGGTCGCATCCCAGCGGAAGTGGCCGCCGGCATCGGGCATGACCGCAACACATCGGCGGGCCTTGCTGCAAAAGCCCTCCAAGACCGGCTGGGGAAAGCCGATCCCCAGCACCGAAAGCGCGTCGGTTTCGCCCCACAGGTCCGTCAAGCGGCGCGCGAGGAGCTTGCCTGCGGCCCGGCCAAGGCCTGTCCGGTAGAACCGATCGATGGAAATGGTGTCCTGACGCATGATATTGCCTTAAATAGGATCCCGAAGATGCCCGGAAAACGAGACCCATGCTAGAGATTCACCAGTTTCCTTGCCTGAACGATAATTATGGCTTCCTCGCCCACGATTCCGAGAGCGGCGAAACGGCCGCAATCGATACACCCGATGCGGACAAGTACCTCGCAGAAGCTGCAGCGAAGGGATGGACTATCACCCAGATCTGGAACACCCACTGGCATCCTGATCATGCTGGGGGAAACAACAAGATCAAGGACATGACCGGATGCCACATTGTCGGCCCTGCCGGGGAGGCGGACAAGATTCCGGCCATTGACCGCACCGTATCGGGGGGTGACCGGGTTTCGCTCGGAAAGCTGGAAGCGGGCGTCATCGACGTCCCCGGCCATACGCTGGGCCATATTGCCTACCACCTCGGCACCGAGCAGACAGCTTTCGTGGGCGATGCCTTGTTTGCCCTGGGATGTGGCCGGGTGTTTGAAGGCGATATGGCCATGATGTGGACGTCGCTGAACCGCCTGAAGGCCTTGCCCGAAAACACCACCATCTACTGCGCCCATGAATACACGCAGGCGAATGCCCGGTTTGCCATCACGGTCGATCCGCAAAACCGGGCCCTCCAGGCCTATGTGAACGAAATCGACGTCAAACGCGCAGAGGGCCACTGGACCGTTCCAACCACGATCTGCCGGGAGCTCGCGACCAATCCGTTTCTGCGGGCCGATGATCCGGACCTGCAATCGGCCATGGGACATCCGGGCGACGCCGTGGCGACCTTTGCCGAGATCCGCGGTCGCAAAGACCGGTTCTGATGGCTGCCATCTCTGGCGATCTGGGTGCGCGGGAGATCATCCGCCTTCTCGACATGACGCCCCATCCCGAGGGTGGCCACTATGTGGAGACCTTTCGCTCCCCTGCCCCTGCGGGCGATCGCCCGGCCATGACCGCGATCTACTACCTGCTCCAGGCCGACGAGGTCTCTGCCTGGCACCGGGTCGATGCGGATGAGACCTGGCTGTGGCATGGCGGCGGCCACCTGGTCCTGACCCTTTCTCCCCCGGACGGAAACGGCGCAACGCCGCATCAATTGGGGCCCGATCTCCGCGCCGGGCAACGGCCCCAGCTTGTGGTGCCGGCCGGCCATTGGCAAACGGCGGAAACCCTGGGCGCCTGGACGCTGGTCTCCTGCACCGTCGCGCCCGGCTTCCAGTTCGCCGGCTTCGAACTGGCCCCGGACAATTGGCGCCCGGAGGTCTAGGCCATGACCGCCCCATCGTCCCACTCCCTGCCACCCAACACCATCCGCGCCGCGATGATCCCCGGTGCGAAGGTCGACCCTGGCGCCCACCTCCGGACGGCCGCGGCGACCCGGGAGTGGATGGATGGCGTACCCCAGAAATACGTCTACCGTTGCATCCCGCTGATTGCGGCCAACACCATGGGCTGGGAGCTCCTGAACCCGGTGGATGCCGTGGCGGTCTGGTCTGGCGGACCGATGAACACCGATGTCCAGATCCGCCAGGCGAAACCGGACAAGTTCGGCGCGGTCAGCCATTTCGGTGCGGGCGTCGTCACGTTCTACGTGCCTTTCCTGTTCCGCACCTCGCCGGAGCTTGGCCTCCTGGTGACCGGACCGGCCAACCAGGATGGGGCGAATGCGGTACCGCTGGATGCCTTCGTGCGCACGGACTGGTTACCGTTTCCGTTCACGTTGAACTGGCGCCTGACCCGGGCGCGCGAAGAGGTTCGGTTTTCGGCCGGCAACCCGATCGCACGCATCCTGCCATTCCCGATCGCCATGCTCGACGGGACCACGCTGGAGGTGACGGACCTGGCCGATGACCCCGGCTTCCTGGCCGAGGTCAACGCGTTTGGCGCTGCGCGTGCACAGAACGTCCAGAAAGCCCAGAGTGACGTGGCAGACTGGCTGGCGGGCGGGGCCGAGCCCACCGGTGACGGGGTGTGGAACCAGCAATATGTGCGGGCCAAGGGGAGCGGCGGCGACGGCTTCCAGCCCCACCAGACGGTGTTCCGCCCAAAGGCGCCCGAGGACAAGCGAAAACGCTGAACCGACCGTCTTTGCCAGCACAGGCGTCCGCCGGGGCGGGCGCCAGGGCGGTTTGGGGGCGGTCTGAAGGTGTGATTTGAGGGTGCGGCTAAGGGGGGCGGGGCGCGGGCGAGGTCCGGCCTCGGGCGGGAAGACATCCCGCCGGGAAGGGTGTCCCGAAGTGCGGTTGTGTCGGTGCCGGCGGCGATTGGCGGGATTTCATCGCGCCCGAAGCGGCTGAGGACCCAGGCGATCTGGCGCTCGTCGGTGACGATGCCAAGGGGCTCGGGATGCCAGGCCGGGGCAGCGACCGGTTCGCCCATGGCCGTGCGGTAGACCAGGTCTTTCCACGGGATGGGGCCATCGGGCCACCAGGCATTGGCGACGTGGGCCCGGCCCCAGGGCGTGAGGCGGAGGTCGACGCCGGT
>JBCBKE010000017.1:0-43191 GCA_038522375.1 Pseudomonadota bacterium | reverse complement strand
AGCTGACGAAGCCGGCAATCCTGGGCGTGGACGGCAGGTACATGGTCTCTGTGTCCTGGAGCTGGAATCCGGCATTGCGGAACAGCTGGCCCGTATCGCGCGTGAGATGGCAGCCGCCTGCGAGCCGTTTCCAGACGGGCTCGACCCGCCTTTGCCACGTGGCGACCCCCGCATCCGGCGCCAGGCCATGCTCCGAGAACAGGACCTTGCCGCCGGGTTTGAGGACACGGCGAACCTCGGCGAGGGACCCTTGCCAGTCAGGAATGGTGCAGAGCACGAAGGTGATGACAGCCGTGTCGATGGTGGCATCGTCCAGCGGGATGGCTTCTGCCCCGGTTTCCAGGAATTCGGTCTTCGGCTCGAGCGTATGCCCGCCGAGTTCCTTTCGTGCCCTGGCGACCATTCCGGGCGCCGGCTCGAGGGCGAAGAGGTGGTCGACCTTGTCGGCGCTGTAGAAATCGAAGTTCGTCCCCGAGCCGCAGCCCAGCTCAAGGACGCGGCCTTCTGCGAGGGGCACGACCTTTTCGCGCTGCTTCATGATGGGTTTTGACGCGCAGGCCTTCGACACCACGGCCGGCACCACGTAGCGATCCCATAGCCCCATCACGCGCTCCTTTTCTGGTGTCGTGTCATTCGGCGTCCGCCGCGGGAACGCCGACGGGATT
Source organism: Pseudomonadota bacterium (assembly GCA_038522375.1). Classification (GTDB taxonomy): domain Bacteria; phylum Pseudomonadota; class Alphaproteobacteria; order Caulobacterales; family Hyphomonadaceae; genus UBA5336. The sequence continues at coordinate 42,526 of JBCBKE010000017.1, read as the reverse complement.
GGCCGGTTCGCCGACCCGGGCGCGGGTGGCAGCATTGGCCGAGCGCGCGATCAGCGCGTCCTGTGTCATGTAGATTTCATAGGCTAGCCCATCGCCCATGGGATTATAGACTGCAGACCCATAGGATGCATCGTAGAGCCCAAAGCGGCCGCCCTGCTGTCTGGCCAGTTCCTGGACATTCAGACCGGGGTTCGCCGTCAGGGGAATGACACTTTTCGCGACACGCTCGCCCGTATCTTCCTCGAAACCGGCGGTGAACCTGTCGAGCTTGTAGACGCTGTCATAGCCGAGCATGTTGGATAGCGGGGTGAACTTGATGACCTTTGCGCCGAGGGTCCACTCGTCGCCGCGGATGCGCTGCAATGGTTCGTAATCGGGCCCACCAAGCGGTTCGTCAGCGCCAGCCAGCAGAATGGAAGCCTCATAGACATTCGGCTCCGGTGTGGCCTCGAAGCTGATGGTCGCAACCGGGCGCTCAAAGGTCAGTCGCTGGTAGGTCTGGAGGTTCAACCCTGCCAGGGACACCATGCCGGCGACACCAAGAAAGGCGCTGCCGAACACCAGGCGCGCGAGGCCGGACATGGGCTTGAAACCGAAGAACTTCCCGAAGCCGGCAAACACCAGCATCAGCCCGGAAACACCTGCGATGGCAGGCAGGATCCACCAGATCAATCCGTCCATTGCATATCCCTGCCCGTTTCCGCCGATGGCCACGCAACGCCTCGGCCATGGCGGTTATACCAAACGCCAGCCGTTTTGGCAGGACTTTTCAACAGGCCGCCATGACCGCGGCCCGCGGCTATCGTCAATTGATCCGGTATTCACCATCCAGATGGGATACTTCCACGGCTGAGACGATCCCGCTATGGCCGACCCGGACCGAATGGATCATGGCATCGATGTCCCGTCGCCAATGGTCGAGGAACTGGGTCAGGCGGGGAAACCGGGGTGCGATGTCGAGGGTTTGCCAGACGAAGCTCTGCAGAAGTCCCGGGTAATCAGGCAGGTGGTAAAGCACTTCGGCGGTGGTAAGCTGTGCGCCTTCGAGCCGACGTTTGAAATCGGTGTCTCCTGCCATTGCATTCTCCCTTCTGGACACCAGGTAGCCTCCATGGCAAGGCCGAGTCGGTCAAATCGTTTCTCCAATAAATACAGCATATTGGCAGCCCATTGCGATCGCTGCTGTCAGGCGTGGCGATCTATCGCCTTCTTTTTGGGCAGAGCATGGAAAAAAGTTCAAATTTGAACGCTTGACGCTTCACGCCTGCGTGATTACCTCCCGCCCATCGCTGGCAGTCATCGGTAGGGAGTGCTAATTTCCCGGGATGCTGACCAGCGAAACCCAATTGTTGACCCAGTCAGATGGAAAGAGGAATACATGGCATTCCGTCCGCTCCACGACCGCGTGCTCGTGCGTCGTATCGAAGAAAGCGAAAAAACTGCCGGTGGGATCATCATTCCCGACACGGTGAAGGAAAAGCCCCAGGAAGGCGAAATCATCGCTGTCGGCACCGGTGCCCATGGCGACGACAATGAGCGCATTCCGCTCGACGTGAAAGTCGGCGACCGCGTCCTGTTCGGCAAGTGGTCCGGCTCCGAAGTCACCGTTGATGGCGAAGAGCTCATGATCATGAAAGAAAGCGACATCCTCGGCGTCATCGACTAGACGGCCGCGCCTTCGCTTTCCCAGTCCCTAACAATTCAACCAGAGAGGCATTCCCCTAATGGCTGCCAAGATTGTCAAATTCGGCCCCCAGGCCCGCGAGAAAATGTTGAAAGGTGTCGACGTGCTCGCCGACGCCGTCAAAGTGACCCTCGGCCCCAAGGGCAGGAACGTGGTCATCGAGAAATCGTTCGGTGCCCCGCGCACCACCAAGGACGGTGTAACCGTTGCCAAGGAAATCGAGCTTGAGGACAGGTTCGAGAACATGGGCGCCCAGATGCTTCGCGAAGTGGCCTCCAAGGCCAACGATGTAGCCGGCGACGGCACCACCACCGCGACCGTGCTGGCCCAGGCCATTGTGCGCGAAGGCATGAAGCGCGTTGCCGCCGGCATGAACCCGATGGACCTCAAGCGCGGCATCGACAAGGCCACCGCTGAGGTCGTCAAGGATCTCGCCCACCATTCCAAGAAGGTGAAGTCCGGCGACGAGATTTCCCAGGTCGGCACCATCTCGGCGAACGGCGACACCGAAGTTGGCGCGATGATCGCGAAGGCGATGGACAAGGTCGGCAATGAAGGCGTGATCACCGTCGAAGAAGCCAAGTCGCTCGAAACCGAGCTCGACGTGGTGGAAGGCATGCAGTTCGACCGCGGCTATCTTTCCCCGTACTTCATCACGAATGCGGACAAGATGATCGCCGAACTCGAAGATCCATTCATTCTCCTCCACGAGAAGAAGCTCTCCTCGCTCCAGCCCATGCTGCCGATCCTCGAGTCGGTTGTGCAGTCCCAGCGTCCCCTGCTGATCATTGCGGAAGACGTGGACGGCGAAGCGCTGGCAACGCTGGTGGTCAACAAGCTGCGCGGCGGCCTGAAGATCGCCGCCGTGAAAGCCCCGGGCTTCGGTGATCGCCGGAAAGCCATGCTCCAGGACATTGCGATCCTGACGGGCGGGCAGGTCATCTCCGAAGACCTTGGCATCAAGCTCGAAAACGTTGCGCTCGACATGCTCGGCACGGCCAAGAAGGTCACCATCAATAAGGACGACACGGTCATTGTTGACGGCGCCGGCGCCAAGAAAGACATCGAAGCCCGCGTTGGCCAGATCCGCAAGCAGATCGAGGACACCACGTCGGACTACGACAAGGAGAAGCTCCAGGAGCGTCTCGCCAAGCTTGCCGGCGGCGTGGCCGTGATCAAGGTTGGCGGTGCCACTGAAGTCGAAGTGAAAGAGAAGAAAGACCGCGTTGACGATGCCCTCAACGCCACGCGCGCTGCGGTGGAAGAAGGCATCATCTCCGGCGGCGGTGTGGCGCTGCTCCGGGCGTCCAAGACCATCGACGTCAAGGGAGAGAATGACGACGAGCAGGCCGGTATCGACATTGTGCGGAAAGCGCTGGAAGCTCCAATCCGTCAGATTGTCGAAAACGCTGGCCTCGAAGGGTCTGTCGTTGTGGCCAACATCAATGCCCAGAAGTCGAAAACCTACGGCTTCAACGCGCAGACCGAAGAGTATGGCGACATGGTCGAGATGGGCATCATCGATCCGGCGAAAGTGGTGCGCTCCGCACTCCAGAACGCTGCATCGGTCGCCGGTCTGATCATCACCACCGAAGCGTCCATCGGCGAAGCGCCGAAGAAGGATGAGCCAGCCATGGGCGGCGGCGGCATGCCCGACATGGGCGGCATGGGTGGCATGGGCTTCTAAGCGCCCAGACTCACCTGAAACGATCAGGGCGATCCTCCGGGGTCGCCCTTTTCTTTTGGCAGTCGTTTGGCGATGGAAATATAATTCGTATACAGAATAAATAGCCTGCTCAGGGCGCAATCTCGGGCGTTTGACCGAATTTATTGGACTTTCCTGACTTTACACAGCTTTTCAGCCGCTCTGTGTCACACATCTGTCAGGTTGCGCGCCTAGGCTCGCGGGACGTCTAGCCGTAAGGGCCCACGGCATGCTGCACCAGTTTGGATATCTGCCGTCAGGGTGGCTGATCTTCGCGGTCATCGCGGTATCGGGTTTCTTTGCCTTTGTTGCGGGCCGTGGCCGTGCCATGGCGTTTGACACATCGGCAGCGTTCGCGGTGAATTCCCGGCCCAACTATCACGGCTACTTCCTGGCGATGTCCACCGTGGCACCGGCTGCGATTGTCCTGCTGGGCCAAACGCTTTTCTCGGAGACCCTGGTCCGTAGCCTTCTGGCGGGCGATCTGCCCAGCGGGTTTGCCGATCTCGGTGCCGCTGCGCGAGCCCAGTATATCGACCGGATTGCAGAAGCGGCTGACCTGGGCGCAGGGGTTGCTGCGCGACTGGGCGAGCAGGACACGCTTTTCGCCGCCGTGGTCGATCGTTTCGTGACCTTGAAGGGCGGCGTCAATCTTGGCGCGCTCTTACTGGCACTCGGGAGCGCGGCGGGTGGTTTCCTTTGGGCCCGGCGCCAGTTGGCCGCCCCTTTCCGGGCACGCCAGAAAGTCGAGGGCGGCATCCAGTGGCTTTTGTTCCTGTGTGCGGCCATCGCGATCGCCACCACGGCCGGAATCGTCCTGTCGCTGTTTATCGAGAGCCTTCGCTTCTTTGCGGTGCAACCGTTCTGGACGTTCCTGTTCGGGCTGGAATGGAACCCCCAGGGCGACGCCGAGTTTGCGAGCTTTGGCGCGATACCGCTCTTTTTCGGCACCTTTGTCATCGCATTCATCGCCATGTGTGTTGCCGCGCCTATCGGGCTCTACGCGGCCATCTACCTCTCTGAATATGCGAGCCATCGCGTCCGCTCCATTGCCAAGCCATTGCTGGAGGTGCTCGCGGGTATTCCCACAGTGGTCTACGGGTTCTTCGCGCTGCTTGTGGTTGCGCCAGCGGTTCGTGCTGGCGCCGTCTGGATCAATGGCTTGCCGTTCGTGCCGGACGAGTTTCTGGCGGCCAGCTCCTCGAACGCGTTGGCTGCCGGGCTCGTGATGGGCGTAATGATTGTCCCCTTCGTCTCATCGCTGTCCGACGATGTGATCAATGCAGTCCCCCAATCGCTCAGGGATGCGGCGCTCGCCATGGGGGCGACACCGTCGGAGACCATCAAGGACGTGGTCATGCCAGCCGCCTTGCCGGGCGTGATCGCTGCGCTGCTGCTGGGGGTTTCCCGCGCCATCGGGGAAACGATGATCGTCGTCATGGCTGCCGGCCAAAGGCCCGCCATGACCCTCGACCCGACATCGGAGATCACGACAATCACCGTCCAGATCGTTGCCCTGTTGACCGGCGACAGTGAGTTCGACAGCCCCAAGACCCTATCGGCCTTTGCCCTGGGCTTTGTCCTGTTTGCCGTAACGCTCATCTTCAACCTGATCGCCCTCCGGGTGGTCCAGAGGTATCGGGAAAGATATGACTGATCTGCCCGACCCATCCACCCGCACGGGTGCGCCCGGCCAGGGAAAGACCATGCCGCCGATTCCCAGCGATGAGGCTTACCAAGCCCGCCTGAAGCGTCGCCACAGGGCGGAACAACGTTTCAAGTTCTACGGCCAGGCCGCGATCGGGGTCGCCGTGGCGATGCTGGCGTTGCTTGTGCTGTCCATCGGATCGCTTGCGACATCGGCATTCAGCAAGCATTTCATCCAGTTCGACCTGGCACTCGACCGGGCTGTCGTTGCGCCGGAGGGGCTCGACGATCCCGAATTGATTGCGGAGAACGTCTCGGGGTTCTACCGGCTTGTGCGGGAGGATTTGGCGGCGACCTTCCCCGAGGCCGAGGCCGACACCGGGTCCTTGCGGGCGTTGAACGGCCTTGTCACGCGGCTGGCGACCATCCCAATGGCGCGCCGGACAGCCGATGATCCCGGGCGGATCGGCACGACACAACGCGAATACATCGCCCTCTCCGACGATCTGGACCTGTATCTGAAGGGCTATGCGACCCCGGAAACCGAAGGCGTGTTCAGCGAACCGGTGGCGACCGTCATTCCGGGACCCGATCGCACCTTCACCTTGACCCTCCGTCGCGCGGACCATGAACTCGCCAATGCGATCCAGGCCAATGGCGGGAGCACCTTGATCCAACAGGGCACCGCCGTGGCCAGGGTCACATCGGACAATGCCGCAACCCTCAGTGCCACCCTGTTGACGGGCGATGCCGAAGCCTTTGCCGGCACCACACCGCTGATCCGGTACCTGGCGCTGCCCGAGACCGAGCGCAATGTCAGTGACCAGCAGATCGGCTGGACACTGGCGCTCGACGCCCAGGGACGGATTGATCGCCGGTTGAACGCCAGCCTCCTCGGCAATGCCGACAGCACCTATCCCGAGATTGCAGGCGTTGCCGCCGCCCTTGTCGGCTCGATGCTGACCATGCTGGTCACCGCCGGGTTTGCGGTGCCGGTCGGGATCGCTGCAGCGCTTTATCTTGAGGAGTTCGCACCGAAGACCCGCGTGACCGAACTGATCGAAGTCAATATCAACAATCTTGCCGCCGTCCCCTCCATCGTCTTCGGCCTGTTGGGTGCTGCGGTGTTCCTTAACATTTTCGGCATGCCCCGGTCGGTTCCGTTTGTGGGCGGCCTCGTGTTGGGTTTGTTGACCTTGCCCACCGCCATCATTGCCTCAAGGGCGTCACTTCGGGCCGTGCCGCCATCGATCCGTGCGGCTGCGCTGGGGCTTGGTGCATCGAAAACCCAGACTGTCTTCCACCATGTTCTGCCCCTGGCCGCCCCAGGCATTCTGACCGGAGCGATCATTGGCCTGGCCCGCGCGCTCGGTGAAACCGCGCCGCTGCTTCTGATCGGCATGGTTGCGTTCGTTGCAGAAGTGCCTTCGGGGCCGACCGATGAAGCGACAGCGCTGCCGGTTCTGGTGTACAAATGGTCGACAGGGGCCGAACGGGCCTGGGAATACAACACAGCGGCGGCCATCATCGTGCTGCTGTTGTTCATGATCATAATGAATGCCACCGCCGTCTTCCTGCGGCGGCGGTTTGAGCGGAGATGGTAATGGCCGACGGTGCTACGGACGTGACAGGGGGAACTGCTGCATCCGGTGGGGCAGGCTCGACCGGCGACGCAGGGGAACACATCAAGGTCGATTGCCGCAAGATCGACGTTTACTACGGCGACAAGCAGGCGATCTTTGACATCACCATGCCCATCCGCGGCGAGTCCGTTACAGCGTTCATCGGCCCTTCAGGATGTGGGAAGTCGACATTCCTGCGGTGCATCAACCGTATGAACGACACGATCGAGAGCGCCCGTGTCGAGGGCGAAATCTATATCGATGGCGAGGAAATCAACGGACATTCGATCGATCCGGTCCTGCTTCGCTCCCGCGTCGGAATGGTCTTCCAGAAACCCAACCCGTTTCCGAAATCGATCTTCGACAACATCGCTTACGGACCCCGGATTCACGGCATCGCCAGTTCGAAAGCGGATGTGGAAGCGATTGTCGAAGAAAGCCTCACCCGCGCCGGGCTCTGGGACGAGGTGAAGGATCGGCTCGCGGCAGCGGGAACAAGCCTGTCGGGAGGCCAGCAACAACGGCTTTGCATCGCCCGAGCCATCGCTGTGAACCCTGAAGTGATCCTGATGGACGAGCCATGTTCCGCACTGGACCCGATCGCAACGGCCAAAATAGAAGAACTGATTGATGAGCTACGCCAAAGGTATTGTATCGTAATTGTCACCCATTCGATGCAACAAGCGGCACGCGTCTCCCAGAAAACAGCGTTCTTCCACCTGGGCAAGCTGGTCGAATACGGTGATACGGAGAATGTATTCACCAATCCTGTGGACAAACGCACTGAAGACTATGTCAGGGGTCTTTACGGGTAGTATAGAGTTTCGATGAGGCACATTGTATCGTCCTTCTCCCAGGAGCTTGAGCACCTGGCGGCAGACATTCTTCGCATGGGTGGCATCGCCGAGGCGATGATCACCGATGCGTGTCGCGCGGTTGTCACGGCCGATGAAGCCCTGGCGCAGGATACAGTCGAGCGGGACGAGATGCTCGATGCGCTGGAAGCGGAGTTGGAGCGGCGGATTGTGCGTCTGCTCGCCCTGCGCCAACCCCTCGCTGCAGATCTGCGGACGGTGGTGGCGGCGCTGAAGGTCTCGACGGATCTGGAGCGCATCGGCGACCTCTCCAAGAATATCGCCAAACGCACCCCTGCCCTCGACTATGCTGGCCTGGGATCGGCCCTGAAAGGCGTGGACAGTATGGGACGGTCGGTCGCCGCTCAATTACACAGTGTACTGAACGCCTACTCCGACAGCGATGCGGGCCTGGCCTTGCGGGTCTGGACCAATGACGAGGATGTGGACCAGCATTACAACACGCTGTTCCGGGAAGTGCTGACGGACATGCACGAAAATTCGAGCCGGATCACGGCCGGGGCGCACCTGATGTTCATCGCCAAAAACCTTGAGCGCATCGGCGATCATTGCACGAATATTGCCGAAGTCGTGCACTATCAGGTGACAGGAGACTATCTCTCCTCTATGGCCCGACCGAGGGCGCCATTGCTTGAGCCCTGACGATGGTCTGCATACGGAGCCGGTGGCATGAAGCCCTATATCCTGATCGCTGAAGACGAAAAACCCGTCGTGGAGTTGCTCCAGTACAACCTGGAACGGGAAGGCTATGAATGCGGCGCTGCCGAGGATGGCGAGGAGGCCATGATCCAGGTGGAAGAGCGGGTCCCCGACCTCATCCTTCTCGATTGGATGCTGCCCAAGGTATCGGGCATCGAAGTGTGCCGCAGGGTTCGGAACGGCAGTGACACGGCCAATGTCCCGATCATCATGCTGACGGCGCGGACCGAGGAAAGCGACCGGATTCGAGGGCTGGATACCGGGGCGGACGACTATGTCACCAAGCCGTTTTCCACGACGGAAGTCGTCGCGCGGATACGGGCTGTGATGCGCCGCATCCGGCCTGGCCTCGTTGAGGACCATATCCATGTGGGCGATATCGTGATCGACCGCACGGCCCATTCGGTGGTGCGCAACGGCGAGGCCATTCACCTGGGGCCGACAGAATTTCGCTTGCTTGACTATCTCATGCAGCATCCCGGGCGCGTTTTCTCCAGGGAGCAGCTTCTGGATAGCGTTTGGGGGTCGGACGTCTACGTGGAAGCGCGGACGGTCGATGTCCATGTGGGCCGGTTACGCAAGGCCCTTCGCCAGAACGGTGGTGACGACCCCATCCGGACCGTTCGCTCTGCCGGTTATGCCCTCCGCGGTGACTGATCAACCAGGCGGTCGGGGGCGGGTTCGCTCACGGTAGTTTGGCGAAGCCGAATTCCTCCACATTTGGAGGCATGGATGGGGCGGCCCGACTGGCCGACGGGCCTTGCCCGCTGACGCGTTTCCGCCTGGGGCGAACCGGTAGCCACTTCGCCCGTAAGCGCGGTTAGTCGGCGATCCGTTCGAAGATGGCGGCCAGGCCCTGCCCGCCTCCGATGCACATGGTTTCCAGACCGTAGCGGGCTTCACGGCGATCCATTTCCCGCAGGAGGGTCGTCAGGATCCTTGCCCCGGTTGCGCCAACAGGATGGCCGAGGGATATCCCGGACCCGTTGACATTGATCCGGTCGAAATCGTCATCGCCAAGTTCGAGCGCCCTGGTGCAGGCCAGCACCTGGGCCGCGAAGGCCTCGTTGAGTTCGATGAGGTCCATATCCGCCAGGGTGAGCCCCCCTTGGGCGAGGGCTTTCTGGCTGGCCGGCACCGGGCCGATGCCCATGACCTTGGGCTCGACACCGGCAAGGCCCCAGGAGACCATACGGCCGAGCGGTTTGAGCCCCTGCTTGGCGGCCATGTCGCGGGTCGTGATGATACAGGCTGCGGCGCCATCGTTCTGGCCCGATGCATTGCCAGCTGTCACCGTTGCGGCATCGTCCTGCTTTCCCATCAGTGGCCGCAGGGATGTAAGTTTTTCCAAGGCGACATCGGGGCGGATATGCTCATCGCGGTCGACCACAGTTTCGCTCTTGCGGCCTTTCACGGTTACCGGAACGATCTCTTCGGCGAACCGCCCGTCGTCGGCAGCCATGGCGGCACGCTGGTGGGAGGCATGAGCCAGCCTGTCCTGGGCATCACGGCTGATATTGTAGTCCTTGCGCAGGTTTTCTGCCGTCTCGATCATGCCGCCGGGGACGGGATAGTTCTCGCCACCCGCGGTGACCCGACCGCGCGTCAGCCCGTCCTGGAGCAGCAGGCCGCCGGCTGGCACGCCCCACCGGTGTTCGACGGTATAGAAGGGCGCGCGGCTCATGGACTCCGCCCCACCGGCGATCACGAGGTCACTGCCGCCACTGGCGACCTGGAGGATGCCATAGATGACCGCCTGGAGGCCTGACCCGCAGCGCCGGTCAATCTGGAGACCGCCGGCCGTGACCGGCAAGCCCGCATCGAGCGCGATCATCCGGCCAAGGGCCGGGCTTTCCATGGTGGGATAGCAATTGGCGAAGAGGACATCATCGACAAGGCCACCATCAAGCCCGGTCCGCTCCATGATGTCACCCACCACGGCGGTGGCGAGGGCGTGCATGGGAACGGTCTTGAAGCTGCCGCCAAAACCGCCAACGGCCGTGCGGCGCGGTTCACAGATTACGACGTCTCTCATGGCGGGTCCTCCGGTGTTGTCTTTCGAACGACACTACCGCGCAATTTCGAGAGGACCAGACCAGATTGCGCCAGCCCTTCGCATGGGCTGGTCGAGAAGGGCTGTTGGGGACGGGGTGCGCGATAGCCGACCAGCTAGCCGGCGAAGGCCTTCTCGATCACGAAGTCGGCCGGTGCAGCATTTGAGCCTTCGACGAAGCCGCGGGATTCCAGAATTGTCTTGGTGTCCTGGATCATTTCATTGGATCCGCAGATCATCACCCGGTCCATGGCGGGATCAAGATGCGGAACGTCCAGTGCGGCGCAGAGCCCGCCATTCTCGATCAGCGTCGTGATCCGGCCCTGGACGGGATAGTCCGGCGTGCGTGTGCAACTGGTGAAATGGCGAAGCTGTGCGGTGGCTTCCTCGCCGACCAGCGGATCATCCTTCGCCGCAGCCACCGACTCGAAACCGTAGGCCAATTCCGCTTCCAGCCGGCAGGTGTGGGTAACGTAGACTTCCTCGAACTTCGAATAGGTTTCGGGCTCCCGGATCAGGCTCGCCCAGGGGGCAAAGCCGGTCCCGGTCGAGAACATCCAGAGGCGCTTGGCCGGGGTCAGCGCGTCGAGCACGAGCGTGCCCGTGGGCTTTCTGCCGAGCAGAACCTTGTCGCCAGGCTGGATCTTTTGCAGCCGCGAGGTGAGCGGCCCATCGGGCACCTTGATCGAGAAGAATTCCAACTCTTCATCCCAGGCCGGCGAGGCCACCGAATAGGCCCTTAGCAGCGGTTTGCCATCCTCCTTCGGCAGGCCGATCATCACGAATTCGCCTGACCGGAACCGGAAAGTCGGCGGCCGCGAGATCCGGAACTTGAACAGCCGGTCGGTATAGTGCTGCACGCCGAGCACCGTCTCTTCGGTCGGCGCATTCGGGTTCACTTTCGCGGCAGGCACAGTTTGGGTATCGGGCATGGCAGGTTCTCGTTTTTTACCGGCCGAACGTGCGGGCGAACGGCAAAAAAGACAAGGCGACAAAGGTAGAGTTTAGCTATGCTGACAGGTGGGCTGGCTGCCTGGCTACGCTGCGCTGGCGCCAGCTGCCACGAAGGCGACGATGGCCAGGAGCCCCAAAATGAGATTGCGGATCTCGCGAGCGGTATGACTGGCCTGTTTCATGGTTCCCATCCCATCCTGTTTTGCGGGCGGAGCCGTGACGCGAATTGGGCAATTCAGGTTTCGGCTCGCCATTTTCGGACACTTTAAGGCCGCACAGCTGAATGGCGGTTAAACACCCACCACTTCACCGCGGACAGCTTCCCGTTTGGACCAATCGAGGAAGGCGCGGACATCGGGCCCGAGATGACGGCCCTTGGGCCAGACCAGCCAGTAGGCAAAGTCGATGGCTGTAGTGCCATCGGCAAATGGCGCGACAAGGCGGCCCGCGTCCAAGTCTGTCGCGGCGATGGCACGCTTGGCGAGGGCGATGCCACGCCCATTGACCGCGGCCTCGATCACCAGCACCGCCTGGTTGAACCGGGGGCCCCTTTCGCCATCGACGCCGGAGACGCCGCGCGCCCTGAGCCAGCTTGACCAGTCCGGACAGGATGGATCCTTTTCCGGGCTTTCATCATGGATCAGGGTGTGGACGGCCAAGTCCTCTGGCCGGCGGAGGGGATCACGCCCCTCAAGCAAGCCTGGCGAGCACACCGGCAGCACGGTCTCGTCCATGAGCTTTTCTGATCGCAAGCCATCATAGTGGCCACGGCCATAGCGGATCGCCAGGTCCGCATCGGCGGTGTTGAAATCGGTGAGTTGCATGTCCGCAGAGACCCAGGCTTCGATGCCTTCATGGGCCTGGTGGAAGCTCTCCAGCCGAGGGGCGAGCCATTTTGCCGCGAAACTCGGTGCACAGGAGACCATGACCCGGCCTTTTCGAGCAGGCGCCCGCATGACCCGGCCAGCCTCGCCGATCCTCTCGAAGGCCTCGCGCACCAGGGGTAAAGCCGCCTGCGCCGCATCGGTGAGCAGGACAGACCGGCCCGTACGCTTGAACATCGGCGTGCCGGCATAGTCTTCCAGCTGGCGGATCTGTTGGGAAATCGCGCCCGGGGTGACGTTGAGTTCCTCAGCGGCCTTTGTGAAAGACAGGCGCCGGGCCGCAGCTTCAAAGGCCCTCAGCGCATTCAGGGGCGGCAGTCGGTCTGTCTTGTCATCCATGGTGGGCTTAGTTTTTCTGAAAGGTCGTCTTAGCCGTGTCGCCTTGCGGCGGTGGCGTCAAGGGTCAATTTCCTTCTGAAGCCACCATGAGGGTCGAGCCGCCATGCGTCCGTCCAATCCGCATTCCGAGAGACAGGGCGCACCTGCCGTGCCCACCGCCGGGCGGGTTATCCTGGTCGGTGCAGGGCCCGGAGATCCGGAGCTCCTGACCATCAAGGCGCTGCGAGCGATCGAGGCCGCGGACGTGATTTTCCACGACAAGCTTGTACCGGCGGAGATCCTGGCCCTGGCACCGCGGAGCACTGCGCTGGTTCCGGTGGGCAAGTCCCGCGGCGATCATTCGGTGCCGCAGGGCGAGATCCATGACCGGCTGATCGCGGCAGCTCGTCAAGGCCTTGTCGCTGTCCGGTTGAAGGGCGGTGACCCGTTCGTCTTCGGGCGCGGCGGCGAAGAGCTCGACGCTGTGCAGGCGGCGGGACTAGCGGTGAGCGTCGTGCCCGGTATCTCATCGGCCCTCGGCTGTGCGGCGAGTGCCGGTATTCCGCTAACCCATCGCGACCATGCCCAGGCGGTGACGTTTGTCACCGGTCATGCGAAAGCTGGCGGTGTTCCTGATCTCGACTGGGCCGCGCTTGCCAAGACCCGGCAGACCGTGGTCGTCTTCATGGGTGTTGGCACATCCCCGGCCATTGCCGAACATCTGATCGCAGCGGGCCGGGCGGGCGATACCCCGGTGGCGATTATCGAGAATGGCACGCGGACGAACGAGATCCAGGTGCGTGGACGGCTTGATAGGCTGGCAGACCTGATTGCATCGTCCGGTATCAAGGGCCCCGCGCTGTTGATCATCGGTGAGGTGGTCGGTCCATCCCTGGCACCGATGTGGGATCGTGCCGTAGCGGCCGGAACGGTGCTGGCATGACATCGGTTCGCCCCAAACTGAAGCCGGAGACGCCGAAGGCGATCACCGCTTGGAATACACTCACGGGAGAGGTGGTCTACCGAACCGCGGCAGGCGGCTGGTCGACCGATCCTGCATCCCTGGGCGTGTTCACCGGCGATGCGGCCGAAACGCACCTGGCGGAGGCGCTGGCCGATGAGGCCACGGTTACCGATCCCTATTTCATGGAAGTGGCCGCCAATGGCGCGATAACCGGCCGCGAAACCCTGCGCGAAACCATCCGCGCAACGGGCCCAACCGTTCCCTATGGCTACGGAGAGACATGAGCCATGACACCGATAACCAAACTGACCCTCTATGGCGATGACGTTTCCGGCAACTGCCTGAAGGTTCGCTGGATTGCAGAGCGGCATAACATCGACTTCGACTGGGTAAAGATCGATGTCTTTGCCGGCGACGCGCAAACCGAGGACTTCCTGGCGATCAATCCGGTTGGCCTGGTGCCGCTGGCCCGGTGGCCCGATGGGCGATCGCTGCCGGAATCCAATTCCATCATGCTGTACCTGGCAGAGCAGGCGAAGAGTGACCTGGTGCCGTCTGACCCGTTCAAGCGGGCGCAGATGATGAGCTGGCTGTTCTGGGAACAATACTCCCACGAGCCTTACATTGCTGTGCGCCGGGCCCGGCTGACCTATCGTGGGATGGCCGAAGACCAGCTGGACCCGGAGCTTTATACGAAAGGCCGACGGGCCTTGGGCATCATGGAAATGCAGCTGACCTATACTGATTGGCTCGTGGGCGATTCCCTGACCCTGGCCGACGTGGCGCTGGTGGCTTATACGCGGGTTGCCCATGAGGGCGGGTTTGACCTCGGCGAGTTCCCGGCCGTCGAACGGTGGGTGAGCCGGACTGAGGCTGCCCTTGAAATCCCCCATGCGAGGGAGGCTGCCTGATGGCCGACACGATCCATCCATCGCCCGCAGGGCCCAACATGTACCGCTATGACGAGTTCGATGCCGCCATCGTGAACCAGCGGGTAGAGCAGTTCCGCGGGCAGGTCGCCCGGCGACTGTCGGGCGCGTTGAAGGAGGACGAGTTCAAACCGCTCCGGCTCCAGAACGGCGTCTATCTCCAGCTCCACGCCTACATGCTGCGGATTGCGATCCCCTACGGCCAGCTCAATCCAACGCAGATGCGTCGGCTCGCCCATATCGCGCGGACTTATGATAGGGGCTATGGCCATTTCACCACCCGGCAGAATATTCAGTTCAACTGGGTCGCGCTGAGGGACATTCCCGACGTGTTGGCAGAGCTGGCCGCGGTCGAGATGCACGCCATCCAGACGTCGGGGAACTGCATCCGCAACACCACGTCGGATCATTTTGCCGGAGCCGCGGCGGACGAGATCATGGATCCTCGCCCCTGGTGCGAGATCATCCGACAGTGGAGCACGTTCCACCCCGAATTCGCTTTCCTGCCCAGGAAGTTCAAGATTGCCGTGACCGGCGCTGACCATGACCGGGCTGCGATCCGCGTCCACGACATCGGCTTGCATATGCGCGAGCGCGACGGCGTGGTCGGTTTCGAAGTGCATGTGGGCGGCGGTCAGGGGCGAACACCCCATGTGGCTGCGCTCGTCAACCCGTTCGTGCCGGGCGGCGCGTTGCTCGACTACCTCGAAGCGATCATGCGGGTCTATAACCTGCACGGGCGCCGGGACAACAAATACAAGGCGCGGATCAAGATCCTGGTCAATGAGCTCGGGGCCGAGCCGTTCACCCGCCAGGTCGAAGCGGAGTTCGCGGCGCAATCGCCGGGTGAGAAAATCGATCTTCCGCCAGACGAAATTGCCCGTATCCACGCCTACTTCACGCCCCCGGCCCTCATCGGGAAACGAGCGGTCTCTGAAGCTTTCGAACGGGCGAAAGCAGACAATCGAGATTTCGCCCGTTGGGCGACGGCCAATCTCCACCCCCACAAGCACGCAGGCTACACCTCCGTGACCATCAGCCTGAAGCCGATTGGCGGAGCACCGGGGGACGCCACCGATGCGCAGATGGACGTGGTTGCAGACCTCGCCGAGCGCTATGGCCATGGGGATATTCGGGTGAGCCATGCGCAGAACCTGGTGCTGGCCCATGTGGCACTGGATGACCTGCCAGCGCTCTATTCGGGGCTGGCGGGGGCTGGCCTTGCGACGGCCAATGAGGGACTGATCACAGACATGATTGTCTGCCCGGGGTTGGATTACTGCAACCTTGCCAATGCCCGGTCGATCCCCATCGGCCAGGAAATCCAGCGCGCCTTTTCGGATCCCGACTTGCAGGCCGATATCGGCAAGCTGCACCTGAACATATCGGGTTGCATCAATGCCTGCGGCCACCACCATGTGGGCCATATCGGCATCCTTGGCGTCGACAAGAAGGGTGAGGAATTCTACCAGATCACCATTGGTGGCCGCGCAGACGAAAAGGCCGTAATCGGCGATATTGCCGGCCCTGCCCTGCGATATGAAGAGGTGCCACCGGCACTGTTACGGGTCATCGAGCGTTACCGGTCCCTGCGGACGTCCGCCGACGAACCGTTCATCACGGTGTTCGAACGCGAAGGCATGACCCCGTTCAAGGAGGCGCTCTATGCCGCTGGTTAGGAACGGTGAAACGGCGCAGGACAGCTGGACCTTTGTCGAGGACGGAGCGCCTCTGCCCAGCACGGGGTGCGTCACGGTCAGTGCGCATCGGCTTGTTGAAGATGGTGACGCGCTTTTCCTTCGTAACCAGTCGGTTGGCGTCCGGCTGGCCCCCGAAGATGACCCCGCATCGCTCACCGATGTATTTGACCGGTTGGGCCTGATCGAGATCAGTTTTCCCAAGTACACGGATGGACGGGGATACTCGCAGGCCCAGCTGCTGCGGCGCCGTTTGGGGTATGGAGGCGAGCTGCGTGCGGTTGGTCACGTCCTGCGGGATCAGATTCTCTATCTGCACCGTTCAGGGTTCGATGCTTTCGAGACGGCGCGCGCTGACCTACCTCATGTTCTGGAAGCCTTGGCCGAGTTCTCGGCTTTTTATCAAATCGCAGCGGATGGCAACACGCCAGTTTTCAACCGCCGCGGCTAGACCGGAGCCCGTGTCCTTGCCTTATTCAGATAGCCATTCCGGCGTAATTGAACGCCCCGCCGGCACCCTGAAGCGGTTGAACGGTGAACTCCGTGCGGCCTCTGCCCAGACGATTCTGCGCGCTGCGATCCTGAGGGAATGGGCTGGGGAGATCACCTATGTGTCGAGCTTTGGCGCCGAAAGCGCCGTAATGCTGGCATTGATCGCCGATGTGGACCCCGACCTGCCGATCGTGTTCCTTGAAACCGGCATGCATTTTCCCCAAACACTGGCCTACAAGAAGGCCCTTGTGGAGCAACTGGGCCTCACCAATGTGCGCGACATCCCGCCGAACGAGACCGAGCGATCGGTTCTCGATCCGAAGAACACGCTTTGGAAAACCGATCCCGATGCCTGTTGCGCCCTGCGCAAGGTTCGCCCGCTTGAACCGGCGCTTGACGGTTTCAATGCATGGATCACAGGACGCAAACGCTTCCACGGTGGCGAGCGCATGGCGCTCCCTGTCTTCGAGCAGGCGGGTAACCGGTTCAAGGTGAACCCCCTTGCGAGCTGGACCCAAGATGATGTGAGCCGCTTTTTCCGCCAGAGAAACCTGCCGCCCCATCCCCTTGTGGCCCAAGGATATCCGTCGATCGGCTGCTGGCCTTGCACCAAACCCGCCTCGGACCCCACCGATATCCGTTCCGGACGCTGGCTGGGCCAGGACAAGACCGAATGCGGGCTGCACGTGGAAAAGACGGAACGCCCTCGGGTGTTCTGACGCGCCGCTGCCTCACCGGCGGCTGATGCGCCGGATCACGGGCTGTCCTGATCCTCGCCGGGGAGAATGAACCGGCTTTCAGCAACACCCATACCGTCTTCCGGGTCGGGCGCCGCCTCCGCAATCGCGACTTCCGGTTCTGGCTGCCCTTCCACTGGAGCGCCATCGGGCTCGCTCGCACTCGTGAGTTCGGTGTCTTCAGGCTTGATACTGGGAGGCGCAGAAGGTGCCTGATCGACGGCTGCGGACGCTGGCTCCACCTCTGCTGGTACCGGCTCTTCGACCTGCCGGGGCACGGCGACCTGCTGGGCCGGTAGCTGCGTGACCGGAGCGGCGGCTGCGGTTTCGGCAACAGGGGACTGACTGCCGGGGTCAACGATATCGGCTGCCGGATCGACGCCCGCATCGCCGAAATCCCAAACGGCCAAAGCCCGCGCCATGGCGGTGACTTCTTCGGCGTAGGCACCCACGCGCGCTTCAGGCCAGGCACTGGCCTTGGCGATGACCAGTCCCCCAGCGGGATCGACATAGATGAGTTGGCCATAGGCGCCCGCTGCCTGGAATGTTCCGTCGGCGCGGGTCCACCACTGCCAGCCATAACCAAGTTCCTCGTCGGGATGGACTTTCCCATGGTCGACATGGGCCTCGGTCGTGACGGTTGCAGCTTCGACCCATCCCTCGGGCAGGAGCCGTTTGCCCTCCCACACCCCGTCCTGGGCGATGAACTGGCCGAACCGGGCCCAATCGCGCAGGGCGGCGTTGAACATCGCACCACCGATTTCGGCACCCTCCTGGCCTGGCCCATCCAGGACCCAGGCGCCGCTATAGGCCATGCCGAGCGGCTGCCAGAGCTTTTCGCTCATGTAGGCGGAGGCCGTTTCACCCGTCACCCGCCGGACGAGTTCCAGAAGGACCTGCGTCTCTGCGGTGTTGTAGTTGAACACGGTTCCTGGTTCCGCGCCGCGCGGGTAATCCATCGCGATTTCGAAAGCCGACCGTTTGCCCGTGATCGCCGAGTCCGTGAGAAGCGCCACCGTATCGCTGCCACCATCGACGTCGAACGTGACACCCGATGACATTTGCAGGGCCTGCCTGATTGTGACGCCGTCATAGGCGGTTCCGCGCAGCTCGGGCAGATAGGCGGTCAGGGGTTCATCCACCGAACCGATATAGCCATCCTGCACAGCAAGGCCGACAAGGGTCGACGTCAGGGATTTCACGACCGACCAGGTGGTGAACAAGGTTCCCGGGCCCGCACCAGGCCCATAGGATTCGTGGACCACAGCACCATCCTTCAGCACGACGAGGCCCAGCATATCCTGCCGCTCATGGAGGTCGTCGATTGAAAGGTCACTGCCAGCGTGACGAAAGGAGAACCCCTCGAGCGCCCCAGATCGTTCCGGCAGGGGCTGTGACACGACGGGCTTGGCAACCGTGCGGACGGGAAACACTTCGCTCATGGACCGGTTCAGCCAGGCTCGCCGATCATCGCCGAGCGCTTCGCCGCGGGCCATCGCGTCGTTCGGTAGCGGCACGTAGTACATGTACACGCCGAGCGCGGCGACCGCCCCGAAGAGGGCAAACACGAGCGCGAGCGCGGGATATCTCAGCTTGAACATTGGTTCGTCCTTTTCGGCCCCTGTACCGCCTTCCTAGTCCGCGCCTTTGCCTGAGCCCAGACGTGGGCACAGTCATGGCAGTGCGGCCCCTCAGGCGGCAAGCGTCACTCGTTTATTTCTGACAGGAGTCGGTTTTCTTGACACAACCGGCTTGCCAAGGGCGCCCGCAATGGTGCACAAAGAGAGAACACGCGACGGCGCTATCTCGGGGAGACGATCAATGATCACGAATTTTCAACGCCTTGTCGCGGCGAAGGTGACCCTTGCTTTGATCGTTTGTATCGTGGCCGGCCCGGCAATGGCACACGACCATGGGGAAACCAGCGGCCCGCGCTTCACCGCCGAAACCGTGTTCGCCCTGGAATATGCTGACGATCCCCAGATATCTCCCCAAGGCACCACAATCGCCTATGTGCGAAAGTCCATGGACAGGATGACCGACCAGGTCGTTGGCGACATCTGGACGCTGGATACGCAGAGCGGCACCCACCTGCCCCTGATCACGGCGCAAGGGTCGCTTTCGAGTCCCCGCTGGTCGCCCGATGGGCAACGGCTCATGTATATGGGCAGGTCTGAGGGCGGCCGACCTGATCTCCGCATCTACCTCATGGACCAGGGGCGGAGCTATTCACTTGGCCAGTTCGACTCCGCGCCGCGCGGCGCTGTCTGGTCCCCCGATGGATCGACGATCGCGTTCGCGGCCTTCATCGATGGCGAGACGCCGCGCTTTGCCGATGCCCTCTCCGCTCCCGAAGGTGCAAACTGGGCGGAACCCGTCCGCGTGTTCGACGACATCACGATCAGGGCCGACGGGCGCGGCTATGTGGAGAACGGCGCCAGCGAACTCTTTGTCGTGCCGGCCGAGGGGGGCACTGCCCGACAGGTGACCGATAGCGAGCAAGGGTTTTCGGGTGTCCAGTGGCTCGACGGTGACACGCTGCTCGCTGTCGGGAACATGGCCGACGATGCCGACCTGGATCCTATTGAAAGCGAGATTTACCGGATCGACATCGCGTCAGGGACCGTCGCCGCGCTGACGTCACGAAACGGGCCCGACAGCACCGCCCGTGTATCACCCGACGGAACCGCGATCGCCTATCTCGGATTTGATGATGCTGTCCGCGCCTACCAGCAAACCGATCTCTACATCATGGGGACCGATGGATCCGAGGTGCAGAACCTAACCGCGGATTTTGACCGCAGCATTGGCGCGATCACCTGGTCGCCCAACGGCGATGCCATCATTGCATCGGTGGACCAGGATGGCGACGGCACACTTGTATCGTTTCCGGTGAATGGGAGCGCGCACACAACGCTTGTCACCGATCTGGGCGGGACCTCGATCGGGAGGCCCTATTCGGGCGGAAGTTTCTCAGTGGGACAGGTCCGCGAGCGCCGGCGTGCCCGTGCGCTTTACGCCTATACCCGCGGAAGCCCGGACCGCCCGGCCGAGATTGCGCTGATCCGCGGTAACGATGATCCCGTCACACTGACCGATCTGAATGATGATGCCCTCGGTCACATCGCGCTTGCGACGATCGAGGAATTTACCGTGACCTCCCCTGTGGGCGAGCTGCCAATCGAGGCATGGGTCGCGCTGCCGCCCGACTTCAAGGCAGACGGCTCCTTCCCGCTCGTGCTCGAAATCCATGGTGGCCCATTCGCCATGTACGGCCCGACCTTTGCCGCCGAGATCCAGCGATTTGCAGCCGAAGGCTATGTGACGGTTTACGTCAACCCGCGTGGATCGACCGGATATGGCGAAGCGTTCGCCCAGGAGATCGACCTCGCCTACCCCGGTAACGACTATGACGACCTGATGGCGGTGATCGATGATCTGGTGGCCCGGCAGTATGCCGACCCTGGCAGGTTGTTCGTCACGGGCGGCTCCGGCGGCGGTGTCCTGACAGCATGGACCGTCGGCAAGACCGACCGGTTTGCAGCAGCGGCATCGATCAAACCGGTTATCAACTGGACCACGATGGCGCTGGCCGCCGACGCCAATATCTTCTTCGCCCGCCATTGGATGCAGGCCATGCCCTGGGAGAACCCGGAGCGCTACTGGTCACTTTCGCCGCTTTCAATTGTCGGCAACGTGACAACCCCGACCCTCATGATGGTCGGTGAGGAAGACTGGCGCACACCCACATGGGAAGCGGAACAGTTCTATACGGCCCTGAAAATGCAAGGGGTCGACACCGCCCTCATCCGTATTCCGGGAGCATCCCATTCGATCGCATCACGCCCCTCGCGACTGAACGCAAAAGTCGACAACATCATGGGATGGTTCGCAAACTACGATCCGGGCAAGAGGAACATGGATGCCGGGGGCGATACGGCTGGCCAGTAAAGCGGCACGGTATCGCTCCTGACCTCCCCGTCGAATGGGCTGCCCACGGTTCAACCAGCGGTTAAAGCGTTCGCGCCCTTGGCGAAAACGCGCCGTGGGCGACCGGCCGCCCCCGCAGAGGCGTCTGGCACCCCAAACACCCGGGAGCGAAACCGATCTAAAGCGGCGCGTTCTCAAATGGAATCAGCGCGCCGCTTCAAGTCCTTGTTTTGACGCGCTTCCGAACGGCGAACCGGTGCCTACTTCGCCTGGAAGCACTGTAGCGCTCGGACTGCCTGGGCAGTTGCATGCCTTGGGTCGGTGCAGATGACCTGCAGCCCTGACGCGCCGGTCTCTCTGTCACCTTCGGCTCGTGGCTTCAGGTCACTGTTTCGGCCAATAGATCGGGCGACGAACGTTTCTGCTTGATCCAGACTCGCTTCAGTGCCGGAAGTGGCGCATCCCGGTAAAGACCATGGCGAGACCGGCGGCGTTTGCCGCGGCAATCACCTCGTCGTCACGGATCGAGCCGCCGGGCTGGATAATCGCGGTTGCGCCCGCGTCCGCCGCCTGCAAGAGGCCGTCGGCGAAGGGAAAGAAAGCATCCGAGGCCGCGACACAGCCCCTCGTCCGGGGCTCCGCCCAGCCTGCCGCTTCGGCAGCATCTTCAGCCTTGCGAGCGGCGATACGGGCGGCATCAACACGGCTCATCTGACCGGCGCCAATACCGGCGGTCACGCCGTCCCTGGCATAAACGATCGTGTTGGATTTGACGTGTTTCGCAACGCGCCAGGCGAAGATCAGGTCGTCCATCTCCGCCGCCGACGGTGCTCGCTCAGTGACAATATCGAGATCATCGTGGGTTACCCTGCCGAAATCGCGATCTTGCATCAGGAGCCCACCGGCAACGGTCTTCACGGACATGCCCGGGGCTTCCGGATCTGGCAGCCCATCGGTCAGAAGCAGGCGGAGGTTCTTTTTCCCGGCAAATACGGCGAGCGCATCATCATCGGCGCCCGGCGCGATGACCACCTCGGTGAAGATCTCCGTGATGGCGTTCGCCAACGGTCCCGTCAAAGGACCGTTCAGGGCGACAATGCCGCCAAAGGCCGATGTGCTGTCGCAGGCCAACGCTGATTGGTAGGCTGCGAGGAGATCACCGGCAAGGGCAACGCCGCACGGATTGGCGTGCTTGATAATCGCAACCGCGGGCCGGGCAGCGCCCAATTCTCCGATCAGTTCAAAGGCGGCATCGGTATCGTTGATATTGTTGTAGCTAAGGGCCTTGCCTTGCACCTGCCGGGCGGTGGAAACCCCTGGCCGATGCTCGCCGGTGGTGTAGAAGGCCGCAGTCTGGTGGGGGTTTTCGCCATATCTCAGCGTCTGTCGGCGCCGGCCACCGACGGCCATCCAATCTCCGCCGCCCCCTTCGATTTGGGCCGCATACCAGCCACTGATCGCAGCGTCGTAGGCTGCCGTCCGGGCATAGGTCTTCGCCGCAAGGCGCCGGCGCAACGTCGCGCCCACTGCCCCGGCATTCTCAGCCATACTCGCAAGTGCTGCGTCCACGTCTCCGCCATCGGTACAGACGGTGACGAAAGCGGCGTTCTTGGCCGCCGCCCGCAACATGGCCGGCCCCCCGATATCGATATTCTCGATACAGGTCTCTGCATCGGCATCCGACGCCTGAACCTGTTCGAACGGGTAGAGATTGATATAGACCAGATCGATGGCGCCGATCCCGTGGCGCTCAGCGTCGGCGATGTGGGCAGCCACGTCACGTCGATAAAGCAAGCCGCCATGGACCGCGGGGTGGAGCGTTTTCACCCGGCCATCCATCATCTCGGGAAAACCGGTCAGGCCAGCGACGTCGGTCACGGTGAGTCCGGCGGCTTCAAGCGTTCGCGCCGTACCGCCCGTCGAGACCAGTTCGACACCGAACGCGGCCAGCGATTGGGCGCGCTCCACCAGGCCATCCTTGTCGGACACGGAAATCAGGGCCCGCCGAATGCGAACATCCCCACCAGGATCGGCCAGTTCGGTCATGGTAACGCCTCTTACCGGGATTTGAGAACCGTCTGTCGGCGGCCTTTCTGTCATGCGGGCTAGCATGCTTCAGCCTGCGTTCAAAACCCCATCGCCGGGTCAGTGGGAAGCAGGTCCACGCGGGCCTGGACTGCGTTCGCTACGCGCCAGCGGCCTCTTTCTGGTTATCGGCTTGCCGCGCGCCGTATTCAGGCACCAGCTTACCAAGCAGGGCCAGCGCCTCACCGCGATCACGCTTGCTGGCGGCGCGGATCAGGCTGGCCAAGGTGAGATCGAAACTCGGATCGACCCCATTGACGCCGTCCACGGCGAGGATGCCTTCGAGGTTCGTACGGGAGATCTTCTCATGGTCATAAACAAGCCGCTCGTGCAGTTTCTCGCCCGGCCGAAGCCCGGTGTAGTCAATTTCAATGTCGACGCCAGGGACCTTGCCCTGCATCCGGATCATGGCCTCCGCGAGCGCTCGAATGTGGATCGGTTCGCCCATATCCAGAACAAAAAGGCGGGCCGCGCCGCCGGGATCCTGCAGCGCAGCGGCCTGGAGCGTAAGCGAGGCGGCCTCGTCCACGGTCATGAAATAGCGGGTCACATCGGGATGGGTGACGGTGACAGGACCACCCGCCTCGATCTGTTCATTGAACAACGGTACGACGGAGCCCGATGATCCAAGGACGTTTCCGAACCTGACCAGCGACGGGGTCAGTGGACTTTGCTTGGCGATCCGCGCCACCGCAATCTCGGCCAGGCGCTTGGTTGCGCCCATGACATTGTCGGGATCAACGGCCTTGTCCGTGGAGATGAACACGATCCGTTCGGCATCCACAGCGGTGGCGGCGCGGGCAATGTTGATGGCGCCCGCAACATTGGTGAGGATGGCTTCGCACACATGCTGTTCCATCAATGGCACATGCTTCAGCGCTGCGGCATGGAGCACGAGGTGGGGCCGAACCTGGCGGAACAATTCCTCGACCCGCGGCACATCGCGAACATCGCCCAGCACGGCGTTAAGTTGCACCCCTTTGAACTCCCTACGCAGGTTCAGATTGGCGCGGTAGACATTGTATTCGGAGGCATCGAGCAGGGTCAGCGATTCAGGCTGTAACGCTGCGCATTGGCGGGAAAGTTCGAGGCCGATCGTTCCGCCGCCGCCAGTTACCAGGACGCGCTTGCCGGTTATCAGTCCCGCAACCGCACTCATGTCCAACTCACGCTTTGGCCGGGCCAACAGGTCAGCTGTACGCAGGTCTTCAAGGCGCGGCCGCGCGTCCTTGGCACCGAGCGCCATGATCTTGGTTTTCTTCCTGGCCGCCACCTCGAGCACGGCATTCATGATGTCTGGATTGCGCCCGTCGCCGGTAACGGCGACCCATGGCACTTCCCCATAGCGAACCTCGAGGATGCCGAGAATCATGTCGAGGTCATCGACGGTGCCCATAACCGTAACCCCCCGGACGGCCCGTCCGGGCTGGGCAAAATCGGTCTGGGCAATGCCCAGGACCCTGACATTCGCCCCATCGGGCGATGCCTGCAAGCCGTGAATAGCCATGGCCACGGCTTCCAGATCGCCGACAAGGACCGCAGGCGGGGCATCTTTCTGCACACGCCGAAACAGTTGCAGAGGCATGTGGGTCGACCGTGACAAGGCCACCATCCGGCCAAGAAACAACACGGTGACCCACAAAAGCAGCGCCAGGGGCAGTCCCGACCGCGGCACGCCCTCCATACGGTTCCAGAGGAAAGCCAGCGGGAGGTAGATGAGCGCAGCCAGGACAACAGCCTGCAGCAACCGCACGGCATCGGTGGCCCCCATGTGCCGCCAAACCTGGCGATGGACGCCCGTTACGTAGAAAGCGGCCCCGGTCGCGATCGCAAACAACAGCGCAGACATGGTTGCGACCAGCAGCCAGTCATGGGGGAAACCCGCAGTCCACCACCACCTGGCGAAATACGCCGATAAGACTGCGAACGATGCAGTGCCTATGTCGAACATCAGGGTGAGCGCCATTGCGCGGCGGGCTTGCTTCTGGGGGCTGGTCATGGGCCTCCGTCCTTTACAAACGCCCAACGCACGCAATTCGGGGGAATAGTGCCGTCGCCGTTCGGTTGTGCCCGCCCTGCCAATACAATCTGCTCCGTCCGCTCCACAGTGCCCCGGGCCAGGTAAATGGACCGTTCAAGCCGCGCCCCCTCATGGCTCGTCTTGAACCGCCAGTATTTGCCTGATTCGCTCACCACACGGATGGAATCAGAAGCAATGGCGGCTTTGGTTGTGGGATGCAGGTGAAACCGGATTTCGAAAGTAATCGGATGATTATCCTCAGCCTCGCCCGCCGAAATGGGGCGAACCAGGGAGTCCTCGCCGGTCAGCCGGCTCCCATCGCCGGACATGAACAGACGGCGACGGTGCAACAGGCCAAGGGTGTCCTTGTATCCGCTATGCTGGGCGTCGAGCCAGATCTCTTCGCCTTCTTCCAGACGCTTGGCGGAAACCCCTTCCGGGCCCGCGGCAACCAGGAGACGGGTCGCATCGTCCTTCTGAAAGGCCGCACTGTCCCGTCCGCCCAGCACAAGGGTCGAATGCGCGCTTGTCCTTCGAACGGCAGCTTGCCAATCGACATTGACCCGGCTGGTGAAACCGCACGATGTGACGATCCGGTCGCGGCCATGGGCCAGTTCGAATCCCAGGGCCCCGGCATGGGCGCCCGTGGCGAAGCCCCCTTCCGGCGCCGCACCCACGTCAAGCAACAGGCGCAGGTCACCCCGCTGGAGTTTCTGGTAACCTGACTTGGGCGAAAAACTGAACTTTCGGATCGCGGGATCGATTGTATCGATGACGGCATTGACCAGGCGAACACTGGCTTCTTCCCCCCCATTGAACGGGAACAGAGCCCCATCGTCGGCCTGGAAGAAGGTCAGCATGGCCCCCATCCTGGGGATCCATTTCGACACGCCTTTCGGAACATCATGGCCCCGCGCCTCGAGCACATCCTTCACCGCAAGCAGGTCGATCGCTGCTTGCAACAACCGGAACGGCGATCGGGAGACATGGCCACCATCGGGCAGGATCTGGGCAAGGCACTCCGCCTCAAGCTGCTCGATCGCCGGACGCATCGACTCCGTCTCCCCCCTCAGGGCAGCGGCGACCACCAGGCAGCACTGGATACGGAAGCGGGCTTCTCCATCGGCGGTGGTGTCGGCGAGCCCTTCGAGATGGTCAATTTGCCGGAAAAGACAGTCTTGGCGGTCGAGGATGATCGCTCCGTCCTGCCCTTCGAAGAGGGCCGATCCGCACCGCATCCAGTTCCAGACCCGATCAGCGCATGGGCCGGCCCGCCAGGAAAAACCATCGAACTTGCCATGGGTCGTCGTCCAGGCATCGACCAGTTCACCGGCCAGCGCACGCCCCGTATCGTCCCGGGACATCAGGTCGGGCAACCAATCGAACCGATGGACCTGATCGAGAAAATGCTGACTTGCCGCTTCGATCAACCAGGGGCGGCCTTCTGGGGCGGTATCGTACCGTTCCAGTCCCACCCGCCAGATCCCGTCCAGAATGGCCTCTGCACGAGCTTCGTTTATCTCCGCAATCGGAGAGAACAGCGCCCAATCCAATTGGGGTGGCGTGGAGGGGACAAGCTTCAGCCAGGATTTTCCCGCCGGTTTCACCGGGTCGCCGAAGGCCCCGCGGAAACGGGCCCACAGGGCCGCGTCTTCGTCAGCCGATCGTTCGCGCGTTGGCGGTTGGGAAGAGGATTGCGCGTTCATCGGCGGGTCTTGTGCCCTCGCTCAGACAAATGCACGGGGGCGCAAGGCCTTGATGTTTTCGGCGTAGGCATTGGGGTCCCCCTTGAAAACGGCCGATCCTGCAACGATCGCTGTAACGCCGGCGTCGATGACTTTCGGAGCGGTTTCGGCGTTTATCCCACCATCAACCTCCAGAATGATGTCCCGGCCGCTTGCGTCAATACGTTCTCGCAGTTGGCGAATCTTGGCCAACTGGCTGGGCAGGAAGGCTTGACCACCAAAGCCCGGGTTAACAGACATCACCAGGATGAGGTCCGCCAGGTCGATCACGGGATCCACAACCTCAACCGGCGTTCCGGGATTGAGGGCGATCCCCGCTCTCATACCAGCGGCGCGGATCGCTTGCAGCGTGCGGTGCACATGCGGACCTGCCTCCGGATGCACCGTAAGAATGTCGGCGCCCGCATCAGCAAACGCGGCGATGAAAGGGTCAACCGGCGCGATCATCAGATGGACGTCGAACGGCTTTGCGGTGTGTGCCCTGAGGGCCTTGATCACCGGCGGGCCGAGGGTGAGGTTGGGCACAAAGTGCCCGTCCATCACATCGACATGGATAAGATCCGCCCCAGCCTGGTCGATGGCGCGGATTTCATCGCCCAGTCGGGCGAAGTCCGCCGACAGAATCGAGGGAGCAATTTGAACGCGACTCATCACGTCGGCATAAAATGATAACACCGCCCACACAAGGCGGGCGGCGCTTTATGGATAATGTGTCAGGCCGCAGGACACGGGCCGGACTGGTCATCAGGCAGGCGTGACCACAACGCCGTCGGTCCGGAAGGTGACATTCACGGGCGTTCCAGGGGCGATGTAAAGGTCAGCGCCCTGGACGATTTCCTTCAGCTCCCCGCTATCGAACCGAACCGTGAATGCGAAACCCTTGCGGCGGTTGAGCGCCTTGCCAGCCTGGTTGCCGACGATACCGCCGAGCACGGCGCCAGCGACGCCGCCAGCGGTCTGGGCCGCATCGCCGCCGCCGATCTGCGCACCACCTATTCCGCCAAGTACGGCGCCGGTGGCAGCCCCGAGCACAGAGTTATCTTCCGTAATCACGACCTCACGGACTGCCGTCACAGTGCCCGTCCGGATCGTCGCTGCCTCACGAACACCAGAGCTGGACACTTCATTGGCGCCATAGCTGCCTGCACAGCCGGCGAGGATCATGGTGAACCCAGCAAAGATGCCCGCCATGAGGCGGCTGGGTACGGGACGCGTGGCGAGTTTGGTAGCCATCAATCTTTCCTTCCATAGGACGCAAGCCAAAACGGCCTTTCAGATGCCAAGTTGCCTGAACAGGACTGAATAGCACATGAACTCGGCGCGGCGGTTTCATGACCGAGCTGACGCAATTTCGAGCCTTATTCCCGGTCCTGGCGACTGGCCTCAAGATCGCGTCACTCGCGAAACGAAAAATGCATCATGGTGGAACGGCGCTTCAGCGGAAGCGGGCTGTCGCAGCGTCAGAAGATCGCCAAGGGCGGTGATCGCCGTTTCGAAACCAACGGCCTCTTCCGGCAGGACGGGTAAGCGCTGCCACCCCTGATCGTCACAGGCCGCATCAACGATATCCTTCCCTTCCTGGGGCCGGGGCGTGCAGACACAATAGACAAGCCGCCCACCGGGAGCGAGCCATTCCCTGGTTGCGGCGAGCATCCTTGCCTGGATCGCCGAGAAGCGGGCAACATCCGAGGATGACTTGATCCATGCCCCCTCAGGGTGGCGCCGCAGCGTGCCGAGGGCCGAACAGGGCGCATCCAGCAGGATCGCATCGGCTTTCCTCGGCGGAGTCCAAGTTTCCAGGTCGGCGGCGACGACCTCCACCTGTTCGCCCAGTCCTGTCCGCGCCAGGTTTTCCCGCACACGCTTGAGACGAGGTTTCGACCGATCGACGGCAATCACATGCGCCCCTGCCGCGGCCAGTTGCATCGTCTTTCCGCCTGGCGCGGCACAAAGGTCGAAGATGACTTCCTTTGGCTGCGGCGCGAGCACGCGGACAGCCAGAGCCGCGGCGACATCCTGCACCCACCAATCGCCGTCTTCATATCCGGGTAATTGCCCGACATCACCAGGCACGACCGCGACTGTTCCGGGGACAATCTCTGCACCGCCAAGCTGTTGGGCCCTGGCCGGAGTCAACCTGGGAACCGTGAGATGCAGGTCAGGTTGTTCCAACTGAATTTCGGCCAGAGCCTCGGCGGCGCCATCGCCGAGACTGCGCCGGAGATCGGCCTGCAACCAGCCCGGCCACGCCCCCATCGCGGCAACCGCGTCGAAATTGGCCCGAGCATCGATGGCGCGCCTGAGGACGGCATTGACGAGCCCGCTCGCTGGCTGGGTCACTGGCCATGCCTTGGCAGCGGCAACTGTTTCGCCAACGGCCGCATGACCCGGTGTGTCGAGCACCCAGAGTTGGGCAGCGCCGATCCGCAGCAGCGCAGCCACTTCGGGACTGAGCGTCTTGCCCGGACGGGTGACAAACGGCATCACCACAGCATCGATCCGTCCCAGATGGCGAAGCGCAGCGCTGACCATTGCCCTCGCAAACGCCCGATCCGGTCCTTTCAGGGCCTTGAAGTCGGGGGTTACGGCCAGCGTATCATCAAGGGTCCGTCTCGATTTGAGGACCGCGTACAAGACCTTCGCCGCTGCAAGTCGAGCGGCTGCGCCGGGCGGTATCGGCAAACCCTAGCCCCAGGGACCAGACGAGCGCCCCGGCGGCGTCCCGGCGCCCGGCGACCGCTGTTTCGTCACGGGCTCACCCCATGGCGTTGGCGAGGGATCGTCACGGTTTGCCGAGGGCGTACCAGGGCCGCTCCCGCGTCCTTCTCCACTGACCATGTCCCGCAGCTTCGCAACCCGGTTCGCCGTGGACGGGTGCGTTGAAAACAGATTGTCCATGCTTTGGCCATTGAGGGGGTTGATGATGTACATGTGCGCCATGGCCGGCGATTGTTCCGCCGCCTGGTTCATGTTTGTCCTTGCGCCGCGTTCGATCTTCTCCAGGGCGGAGGCGAGCCATTCCGGGTTTCCGCAGATTTCGGCGCCACGCCGATCAGCTTCGTACTCCCGCGAGCGCGATATCGCCATTTGGACGATACTCGCGGCCAGGGGCGCGACAAACATGATGACGAGGGAGGTGAGCATCCCGCCCCGCTCCCGCGAACCAAAGAACAAGGCAAAGTTGGCGAGCATGCCGATGGCACCAGCCAGGGTGGCGGTCACGGTCATCGTCAGGCTGTCTCGGTTCTGCACGTGCGCCAGTTCATGGGCCATCACGCCAGCGACCTCTTCGCGAGACAACATGCGAAGCAGGCCGGTCGTCGCCGCGACAGCCGCGTTCTGGGGGTTTCGGCCCGTGGCAAAGGCGTTCGGCTGCGGCGTCTCGATAATATAGACCTTCGGCTCCGGCAGGCCTGCATGGCTTGCCAGGCGCCGGGTATCTTCGACAAACGTTCGGATGACAGCCGAACGTTCGGTTCCCGTCACCTCCCGCGCGCCCTGCATTCGAAGCACGATCTTGTCGGCATTCCAGTAGGCAAATCCGTTCATGGCAACGGCCACACCAAATGCGATGACGAGCCCGGTCGGTCCCGCTGTCAGATAGCCGATGGCCAGGAAAAGCCCGGTCATGGCTGCCATCAGGAGGTAGGTCTTCATCATGCCCATGGGGCGGTTGCTCCTTTTGTCTCACCGGCCAGTTCGGCCAAATGCGTGTTTCACCCTATATTGGGATAGTAAACGAAATTTGGGAGTCTGCCGGTGGCCGATGACAGCAATCACAATGCTCCGGGCACTCTGTCGGAAGAAGAGCGCCAGCGAAGAGCCGGTTTGTCGAAAACAGCCCGGCTTGCCCTTGAGGAAGCGGACCGGAGGCGCGCTGTCCAAGAAGCCGAACTGGCCAAGCTTGAAGCGGCGCGGGGAGCGGAATCGGGCGGTCCCACCAAGATCGAACCCACACGTTACGGGGATTGGGAGCGCAAGGGGATTGCGTACGATTTCTGAATGCGAGCCCGTGAGCGCGGCGCAGGCGCACCGGGCGCCGTCCGCACCTTTGGAGGTTCCCGGGGAAAGGTAAAAACAGCCCGCGTTTTCAGAAGCCGGCGCGCGCAGCGCCCTGCTTTCGGGTCAGGTCGGCAGCGAGGGACACGTCGATGTCTCGACGATCATCTGTGCGCCCTGCGCGTTTCCGGGTCGGCCATGCGCATTAATGCGCATCGGCTGCGCGTTAATGCATTTGGACGGCGCTTGGGCTCGGAAGCTAGACTTGGCGCGTGCGTCATTTGCTTGAAATCCGTGCGGCGTATTTTGTTGCAAAACTCGGCACCGTATCGGCTGCGGCCCAGCGTTTGGGTGTCCACAGGGCAACGATACAGCGCCGGATCGACGTGTTGGAAGCAGAGCTCGGTGGAAAGATCTTTCTTCGCCACAGCCGCGGCTATTCGGTTACAGATCTGGGCCGGGAGCTCTTGTCAGCCGCTGAGCGCATAGAAGACGAGATCGAAAGGTTTATCGGATTCTCATCGATCGAAGGCACGAAGGTGGAAGGCGAACTGATCATCGCCTCGACGCCTCCGAGCTTCTCACCTGCAATCATTGCCTCGGTAAAGGCCTTTCGGGACATCTATCCCGACGCGTCTGTGAGGTATTTGCTCGTGGACCAGCCGCCAAAGCTCGAGTTCGGCGAGGCGCACATTTACTTCCATTTCGGAGCAAGGCTCGAAAACCCTGACTATGTCCTGCTTCCGTGGATGACTTTTTCCGGCGGGATCTATGCCAGCAAGCGCTACATTGAAAACCGCGGAAACCCAGAGACCACGGACGCGTTGGACCAGCACGACTTCGCCCTGCTCACGGGCGAACAGTATTCACCGCCTGATGATTGGATTCGGGCTCATGTACCTGAACCCTCAGTGGTTTTTGTCAGCAATGATCGCCTGAACATATGGCGGGCGGTGATCGACGGATTGGCCATTGGCAACCTGGTCGATCACCTGGCGCTCAATGATCCCGACATCGTGCCTATCGCCCTGCCCATACCAAAATTTGAATCGACATGCTGGGCCATCACACATGTGGACAGCCATCGCTCCGCGAAGGTTCAGGCTTACTTCAAGTGTCTGCGGGAAATCGGGCTGATGAGCACGTCGGAACTGGATGTCGATCCGAGTGTTATGCCGAAGGTCTAGCGGGAATAACCTCCAAGGCAGCTCTGCAGCATCGCGCACCAACTGTACAATTTCAGCGTCTTGGCTATGGGCTCGTTTGACAACAAAGTCACGCCGCTTGGAAGACAAACGGAGTTGGCCATGTTCCTCTCTCGTGGGTTCGCTATGTGTGCCCTTTTTGCTTCGCTGACGAGCGCGTTCGCTGCGGCCGACGAAGCGTGCGAAGCTTTTGTTTTCGACGCCGTGCATATCGCCTTCAATCAGGGTGACAATCAGTCTCCCAAGGACGCGCTGTCGTCCATTCAATCGGCCGTTGAGTCCAATGTGGATAATGAACGATTGGCGCGTTTCACACTTGGGCGCTTTGCTCGGACAGTGGACGAAAGCCAGCTCGATCTCTATCGAACCGCGCTCATGGAGTATCTTTCAGCCGTCTTGTTCGGCTATCTGGAACAGGCTGAACAGGTCTCCGTAGAGGTCTCGAAATCGGTGGACCGAAGTGCAGGTGACTGCGTTGCCGAAACGATTATCCGCCAAGCCGGTGAAGACGATCAGCATCTGCTTTGGCGGGTGCTTGGGGAGCCCGGTCGTCAATCGATTGTCGATGTCGCGACCAAACAAGACGGCAACACGATTTGGTTGTCACTCGAACTCAGAGCGCAGTTTGCGGATCTGCTCGACAGGAATAACGGACAAGTTGATGTCCTGATCAGCGAGCTGAAGTCGCGGCAGCCAAGACCTTAAATTTCCGGAGGAACAACGATGCCTAAAATTGAGCCTCAAACGGACGGGCCGTTGCTCGTCAAAGGGGAAGCGACCATCCAAGATCAATCGGGCGCGGACCTGCCGTCAAAGCCGATAGTCGCGTTGTGTCGATGTGGTGCGTCAAAGTCAAAGCCCTTCTGCGACGGCTCGCACATTGCGGCTGGGTTCTCCAGCGAGAGCGAGGGGGGACGTCTCAGAACGACAGCCATCGGCTATTCAGGGACGATCAAGGGTACAGGCGTAACGGTCTCATATACACCCGTCCTCTGCTCCCACGCGGCCGAGTGCCAGGCGTCTTCAGCAGCCGTTTTCAACCCAGCCCGAAAGCCGTGGGTGGATGTGTCTCAAGGGGATTTGGCGGATATACTCACCGCCGTCGGAAAGTGCCCTTCGGGTGCGCTGAGTGTCCAGATGGGTGGCCTCGGGGCGCCGATGCACCTGACCGACGGCGAGGTTGATATCCGCATTGAAAAGAATGGCCCCTACCGGGTACGGAACATTTCCATCGACGCCGAGTTTTCGACCGATGGGTCCAGCCCCTCGAAGTATGTTCTCTGCCGATGTGGCCTGTCTAAGAACAAGCCCTTTTGCGATGGCAAACACCATGATGAGAAATGGCAAGACGACGCAGACTAGCCAATTGAGGCACTCAAAAGTTCCCGGCCATCGGCCGGGAGGTTTGTGGGGTGTTTTCTCGGCGAAGGGCGCTCGCCCCGTCTACTTGATGACGAAGGACTGATCCGAAAAGCGCAATTCGATGGTCGTGAAGCCCTCATTGATGTTCCACCGGAACAACTCGAAATCACGCACGCCTGTCGTGTGCATGGGATCACTTTCAGCGACTGCCCGTGCTTCTTCGAACGAACTCGCACGGATCACAACAAGGCCATAGCCTCCTGCGTCCGCCGCACCCTCAATCGTTGTTTGACCGCCCATGACCATCACACCGGACTCCTCAATCCCGTGGATAAAGTCCATGTGCGCCGGCAGCACCTCTACCACGTCTTCGAAACTGCCCGTCGGCCGGGTCACATAGAAGTAGAGTTCCGCGCCCATCCCGGTGTCCAGGGCATCTGCTTCAGCGAGAGTGTCTGGCGAAGAAGCCTCCTGAGCCTGTACGGGGACCGCCAAGAGTAGCACTGACACCGCCATGGCGCTTGTGAGAGATCGAAACGAACAAACCATGAGAAACTCCGTAGCAATAGTTCATTGGTCTTCTGGTTAGGCGCACAATGGCGAGCTTCACCGAGCGAAGCCGGTCGCCTATTCGGCGCAACTGTGATGCTGATACGTTGGACGATGAGCTGCAACGCGGGGGCTTGCACAGCAGGTGCGCATGAAATGCCCGGCTTGGCGAAAGTTAGGCTTTGGCTTTGGCGGTAAGTTCAAGGAAAGTTTCTGCGTCGACGGAAAAGCTGGCCGCTTAAATTCCCATTGCCAGAACGGATTAGAACGCCCACCAACTCAACTGGCTGCTGAAAAATGCGCACGGTACCCTATCGCGATTGAGCATTTAACTGTTTGGAATTCTGATATGTCGGCGCACATGAAGTATTGGGACGAAGTCCGAACAGTCGCGAAAGTCGCCCGTGTCGGAACCGTAAGTGCAGCCTCGAAAGAGCTGGGAATACACAGAGCGACCGTCCAGCGGCATGTTGAGCAGATGGAGGACGCCCTCGGCACCAAGCTGTTCATCAAGCATGCCCGCGGGTACACACCCACCGAGGCGGCGCTGGAACTCCGCAGGGTGGCGGAAAGCACGCAGGAAGAGATCGACCGGATTGCCCGCCGCATTCAGCTGACCGACGGAGACTTCGAATCATCGGTCACGCTCACGGCCTCTCCACCCCTACGCCTTGTCATGGTCGAAGTCGTAAAGGAAATCTGCCGAACCTATCCCAAGCTGCAACTGAACTATTTCTCTGAGTACGAGACTGTTGAGCTGGAGAAAGGCGACGCTGATATCGCTGTCCGGGCGGGTCCCAGACCGGATAATCCCGATTATGTGGTCCAGCCCCTCGAGGAAATCACCTGGGCCCTTTATGCCAGTCCCACCTATGTGGCGCGCCATGGTTTGCCGCAGGACCAATCGGATTTTGCAGCGCACTATTTTGTGGGTCCGGCCAGCAAGGAACCCCTGCATCCAGCCCTGAGCTGGATTACGGCGAGCGTTCCAAAAGGAAATATCGTGATCAAGAGCAATGACGCCGAGTTCCTTGAGGAATGCGTGCTTGCTGGCGGCGCGATTGGATTTCTCAACGACCAGGTCGTCAGCGAGCAGCACGGATTTGTGAAAGTGCTCGAGCCCGAACCAAGAATAATCTCGAAGCTCTGGCTCTTGACCCATGTCGATCAGCACCGGCGCCCAAAGATCCAGGCCTGCCTGAAGGCGATCAAGTCGGTCTTTCGGCATCGCGTGGAATCCTAGGCACACGCCAACGCCAGAAAAAACGTCAGATGCCCCGGCGCGCACCCGTTGTTCAAAAATACGCCATCGACCTGGCCATATTCGCGCGGTTGATCACTTGACTGTCTTCTGGTGAAGGCGAACACTCGCGATACGAATCGCACTGATCATTTTGCGATTTGGCCGAACCGGGAAAAAGCATTTCCGACCTTGTCCAAAAGGGACTGCGATGTCTGAAGTAACTCAGGATCGTCAGAAGGCGGTTGATGCTCTGAACCGCAAGTGGTTGGCCTGTCCCTACTGCGACACACTTTGGCAACGCCCGAAGCTTTCAGAAGGCGAGCGGGTAAAGTGTGGGCGCTGTCATTCCGTCATCCTGACCAATAAACATCGTAGCGCAGAGCGCACCATGGCGCTCATGATCGCGAGCCTCATCCTCTACGGCGTGGCAGTCAGTTTTCCGTTTATGCGCATGGAACGGTCCGGGCTTTCGAACGAAATATCGGTCATCGATTCCGTTCGCGTGCTTTGGGATAACGGCATGCCGAACCTCGCACTGATCTGCGGCGCTTTCATCTTACTGTTTCCGCTGAGCCGGATCGTGCTTTTGTTCTTTGTCGGTCTCAGTCTGCACCGCAAACACGATACGGGCCGACCCCATGCCTGGTCTTTCAGGATGGCACAGTTTCTGGAGCCCTGGACCATGGCTGAGATTTTCATGATTGGCGTGATCGTGTCTCTCGTGAAGGTCGGAAAACTTGCAGACATTACACTTGGCCCGGCATTTTGGGCGATGTCTGGCTTGATCATTTTACTAGCTATGGGTGCATCCGCGGTATGCCGCGACACGATCTGGCAAGACATACGGCGGATATCATGACGACGGCGCGTGAACGCGGCTGGGCTGTTTGCCGAACGTGCGGGACCTTGACCGACAAGCCGGGTGAAGACTGCGTTGTATGCGGTTCGAAGACCCGCGTGCGAAACACCCGATCGCTGGAATTTGTCTGGGCGCTCTGGTTGGCGGGGGTCATCGCTTACATTCCCGGCAATGTGCTTCCGATCATGATTACACAGTCTGTGTCGGGGGATAGTCCGTCCACAATCATGGGCGGCGTGTTGACCCTCGTTCACCATGGAA
The DNA here is from genome assembly GCA_038522375.1 of Pseudomonadota bacterium. Taxonomy (GTDB): domain Bacteria; phylum Pseudomonadota; class Alphaproteobacteria; order Caulobacterales; family Hyphomonadaceae; genus UBA5336. The sequence continues at coordinate 6,008 of JBCBKE010000017.1, read as the reverse complement.
GTCTTGATATTGCAGCGGTGATCTTTATTGCGAGCATCGTTGTTCCCGTCACCAAATTCGCCGTCATTGCCTGGCTGGCCCTATCCATCCAGCGCGGGTGGAACATCAGCGAGCACCGGCGTCATTTCGCCCATGACGCCGTCGAATTCATTGGCCGGTGGTCCATGATAGACGTCTTCGTTGTGGCTGCGCTGGCGGCCTTGATCCAGATCGGCGGCCTCATGTCCATCGTACCAGGACCCGGCGTGGATGCCTTTGCGATGTCTGTGATTTTTACAATGTTTTCAGCGATGAGCCTTGATCCAAGACTGATTTGGGATGGCAAAAACGCACCTGAAAGGAGCGACCATGTCGCAGAGTGAACCAGGCGAACTGCACATCGAAAACCAAAGTCGCCCTGGCGTGTCGCCAGTCTGGTTCGTACCGGTCATAGCGGCGATCCTGGGAGGCCTTGTGGCTTGGCAATCGCTAGCGAACCAAGGCCCTCTTGTCGAAATCCGTTTCGAGGAGGCGAAAGGCATCAAGGCCGACAAGACAGAGATCAAACACAAGGATGTGGTGATTGGCCTCGTGGAGGATGTCAGTTTCGCTGAAGGCCTCGACGGCGTCATTGTGACGGCGCGACTGGAACCTGAAATGGAGCCCTATCTCGGTGAGACCACGGACTTCTGGGTGGTGGGCGCCGACATTTCGGGAACCGACTTATCCGGTCTGGGCACACTTCTCTCCGGCTCCTACATTGAAGTCGATTGGTCGAGCGAACCGACTGAACGCCGCCGCCAGTTTGAGGCCCTCAGCAAACGCCCCCTCACGCCCCCCAGCGCGGAAGGGCAACATTTGGTCCTAACAACCCCGATCGCGGGGTCCGTGACTGTGGGGTCCCCGATCTACTATCGCGGCATTGCTGTCGGTCGGGTGGAAAGCCGTGCGCTGTCCCAAGACTACAGTTCCATCGAGTACTCAGCCTTCGTCGAGGCGCCCTATGACGCGTTGATTACCCGGTCGACCCAGTTCTGGAATGTCTCCGGCGTATCCTTGGACGCAGGCACCGACGGGCTTTCAGTGAACCTGGCTTCCTTGGAGGCGCTGGTCAGCGGGGGAGTGGCCTTTGGACAGGTCGCTGCTGATATCTCTGGCGAACCGATCGAAGAAAATGCCAAGTTCAGATTGTTCAGCGATCGCCAGGACGCCATTGAAAGCCAGTTTGAGAGCGGCGATGAATTGGCCGTTCGCATGGCATTGTCGTTTGACAGTTCGGTTGCGGGATTAGAGCCTGGCGCGCCGGTGGAGTGGCAGGGGATCCGGATCGGAACGGTCGTAGATCTGCAACTGGATCTGGAGGGTGAGCCAGGCGCGAATCTGGTCGACGTGATCATTGAATTGCAGCCTAGCCGGATCGGACTTGAGTTTACGGACGTGGCTGAAGGTCAACAAGAACTCCAGGATTGGGTTGATGCCGGCATGCGAGTCCGCCTGGCGACAGGCAATATTCTGACCGGCAAGAAACTCATTCGTTTTGTTGACGGGATCGGCACAGACCCTGTGCGTATCGACTTCTCAGAGCTGCCGTACCCCCGGCTCCCTACCGCGCCGTCTGAGCTGGACGCGATCGCGGAAAATGCAGAAGATCTTGTTGCAAACTTGGCAGACCTTCCGCTGGAAGACCTGGTGGTGTCCGCCGTCAGCCTTCTGAACAACGCGAACGCGTTCGTTGCGAGCCCTGACCTGCAAGACCTGCCGGGTGAGTTGAACGCAACCCTGTCATCGTTTGACCGGGTTGCAGGCAATCTGGACGAAGCCAGCCGCAGCCTTCCAACCCTCATCACCAACCTCAATCAAATCGCTGATGCCGGTGAGAGCACCCTGTCGGGCCTGTCACCTGACTCCCAACTCTACGTCGACTTGTCTGGCGCCGTTCGTGACCTTCGCGACGCGTCTCGATCCTTGTCGGCGCTCGCCGTTCGGCTTGAAGAACAACCCAACGCCCTCATCGTGGGAAGGAATTAGCCATGGGTCTCAAACGCCTGATTGTGTTCTCCGGACTGACAACCGGTCTGGGCGCCTGCGCCTCAGCCCCTGAGCCAATGCTGTACACCCTGGCGCCCCCCAGTGCAGACGCGGGACGCTCCACCGAAAGCGCAACCCTGATCGGCCTGTCGGAAATCACGTTGCCGTCATATGCGCGGAACCCCCAGATAACGACAGCGATCAGCTCCTATCAGATTTCAGAAGACGACAATCACAGGTGGGCGAGCCCGCCGAGCGAGGCCATTTCGGAACGGCTTTCCGCTATTCTGGAAACCGAGGTCGGTGCACATGTCTTGCTGCGACCTTACCCCAACGGCGTTCGGCCCGATTTGCGCCTGACGATTTCATTCACGAGACTGCTGCGCAGCGACACCGGCGGCGCTGAACTGGCTGGACAGTACGTGATCACGGAGCTCGATGGAGGTGTTTCTGTCGACCGTTTCAGCATTTTCGTCGGTGCCGAAGGCCAAGGCTATGTGGGGTATATGGCGGCTGTCTCGAACGGGCTGGATCGCCTCGGCGAAATGATTGCCAGCCGAATCGACGCCAATGACACATAGGAACTGGCCTGGCGTTTCCTGATCAGTCTTTGCGCATGACCTGCGCGTTTCACCCCGTACCGCGAGCGCAGCTTTCATGGGACGATACTCTGATGGACCAGTGACTTCTGATGTCAGGATGAAGCCAATGCTAAAATCGAATTCGGCCCTCGCCGCGCTATTGAGTTCTACTGCCTTGCTGACCGCCGGTTGCGCCACCGCCCAGCCGGCGAGTCCAATACCCGTGACGAGCCCGACGCCGACGGCTTCGACCAGCGCCCAGGACATGTCGATCACTGTGCTGGAGTTTGGTGGTCCGAATGTGCTTTTCGCCGCGGATCAGGCCAGCAACCAAGTAATTGCGTTCGAGCTTGAAGAGCTTCCCGACGAAACGGGCAATCTGGAATCGGTGCCGTACAATCTGACCGGCCTTGGCCAGGCGCTTGCGGCACATCTCGACGTGAGCCCGTTCGAGATTGTCTACAACGACCTTGCCGTGCACCCCGTCACAATGGCAGCATTCTTGTCGCTGTCCATCAGCGGAGACGAAGCGCCCGGTTCAGCCGTCGTGATGGTAACACCGGATGGAAGCATGGAGACGTTGGACCTCATGGGTCTTGCCCACTCCAGCATAGCGCTCGGGAACACGCCCGATGCGGACGTCACATTCTGGCGAGATATCCCGGCTACCTCTCTTTCCGTCACGGATTTCGAATACGACAACGGAACCCTGTACATTGCAGGGCTGTCGACCGGGGAATTTGCATCGACCCTGCGCCAGGTGGCTTATCCGTTCGACGGAAGCACCGAGACGACCAGCATCGAAATGTTCCACACCGCCCACAATCAGAATGAGACTCGCGCCCCTATCCGCGCCATGGCAATGGCCGACATTGGCGGTGAAAAGACACTTGTTGCCGCATACACCTGCACACCACTCGTCACGATCCCCGAGGGTGCCCTTGAAGATGGGGCCCATGTGGTCGGCAAGACGATTGCCGAACTCGGCTACGGAAACCGACCACTCGAAGTGCTCTCGCTCACGGCCTACAATATGGAACGCCAGCCGGAAGACTTCGTTCTCGTCATCAATCGGGAAATGAGCGCCAATCTTATCCGTGTCGAAGACATGGCCGGTGCGCCAGGGATCACCACGGCCTTCTCTGGCCTGGGCGACACGTTGGGCATTGAGGGCACCCATGTCCCGTTCGCTGGCACGCTCCAAGCCGCCGATCAGGATGCACAGTTCATTCTGACGCTGCGGCGAAACATCGATACCGGCGATGTCGATCTGATTTCGTCGATGAAGGGGGTTTACTTCCGCCTGTCCGACTTTGTCAGCGAGTACACGTTCCCGGACTATACCTACGGCGAAAACCAGGCCGGAACGAAGATGTTCCACAATATGGTCAAGCCGATGGAAGGCTATGGGGATCTCGTCATCGAATAGGCCAGGCCGGTGGGTTATTCGATCCTGGCGTCGCTCAAGATGGCTGGCAGGGCCGCCATCGTCGGTTTCTGCGCCTTGCCCGCCTTGGCTGACACTGATTGTCCGGCGGACCGCCGCCCCATGGTCGAAGATATCTATCCAACCTCGGACGTTCTGCCGGCCAATCTGCTGAGATTTTACGTCTATTTCAGTCAGCCGATGCAGCGCGAAGTTGCCCTGGAGCATGTAACACTGCGCGTCCGGTCGAGCGGAGAGCCAGTGACGGGGGCCTTCTTTCGAAGCCGCTATGGCCTTTGGTCGGCCGATGGGCGGAGGCTCACCCTTTTGCTGGATCCCGGCCGTGTGAAATCGGGGCTGGACGCCAGCGAGGCGCTGGGCCGTGCCTTTGCACCCGGCGAACACTACCGGTTGGAAGTCGATAGCGCATTCCCGGCGAGCAATGGCTGCGGGCTGGCATCGGGCGTGTCGAAGCGCTTTGCCATTGGCGCTGCCGACCTGGACAAGCCCCGTCTGGACCGGTGGCAGCTGCGCACTCCCCGGGCCATGTCCCGCGACCCGGTCAGCATCCTGTTGAACGGGCCCCACGACCACGTGTCACTCGCCTACCGGATCAGGGTGAAGACCGGCGATGGGCAGCCCGTGGCAGGCTCAATTGCCCTGTCCGCCAATGAAACAGAGTGGCGTTTCGCGCCGCAAGCGCCCTGGTCCAATGGCCCCTACGTCGTCCATGTGGACCCCGCTCTGGAGGATCTAGCCGGCAATCGTCTCACTGGGCTGTTCGACGATCGGGCCGGCCGAAGCCGCGTCAATGAAAGCCAATCCGACACCTACGAACTGGAATTCCGGCCCGCGGGGTAACTCAAGGAGACACCATTATGACGTTGAAATTTGCCTCGCCGATCCGGCTCGGGTCACTCTTGAGTATAGGTGAGCAGCGGCATGGGTGGCCCACTGATCATTCGCGGCGAAAGATTGCCGGGCGAAACCCATACTGGCGATATCGATACCTTGCTGAGATCCCAGGATGGCGCACCCATCGGTGAGCGCGTGGTGACACTAACCCAGATTGCCTATGCCTGCGGCGAGCGCGGCGCCTTTGGAATGATCGATATCAAGACCGATGAAGAAGGCTTCTGGGTTTGCGACGAGGATGATGTCGGAATGGTCGAGGGCTACAATCAGTTCGGCATGTACGAGAATTTCGACACGCCCAGCGGTATCCCTGATATCAAGACCCGGTGGCAGGCGTCGGGCCGCCATACGGCGCTGAACGGCCGCGTGATGCCGACATTCGGCGGCGTACAGGCTGGCCAGATCGAGCGCTGGCGGTTCATCCAGGCGGGCGTGAGTGGGTCAATCTCCGTCAGCTTCCGCAAGTTTGAAGGCGATCCCTCCAGCCTTGAGTATTCGGCGGGCACCAGTGAGGAGCGCGATGCCTTCGTTGGCGAAAGCTGCACAGGCGATGAGGTCGACCAATTCTCCATCGCCCTGGATGGGCTCACACGAAACCGTGTGAATATCCAGCAGAGAACCATGCTCCACCCCGGCTACCGCGATGACGTTCTTGTCGTTTTTCCAGAGCCTGGCATCTACTGCATGGTCGACAATGATGCGCCGAAGAATGAGAATATCCGCATGCAGGAAAAGCAGCGTCAGCTGCTCGGCTTCGTGCGTGTCGGGGGCGATGCGGTTCCCGGCGCGGGCACGGATGCCAAAAGCTATATTCAAGACTTCCTGGCGGATGCGGCCACAACCCATATGCCCGAATCCGTCCGGACCAAGATCGAAGCAGAGGTCTCGGGAGATGCGATCAGCCTTCGATCCTTCGTCGCCCATGACAGCCTGCTCATGGCCCAGCTGGACGGCACGCAAACCCTGGGCTTTGACACGTTTATCATTGACGATGTGGAAGAGCTGCCCGGCGGTGCCCACAACGAGTTTGTCGTGGGTGACCTGGAGCTCACGCCCGGTGAATTGCCGAAATTGATCAA
>JBCBKE010000016.1:0-43216 GCA_038522375.1 Pseudomonadota bacterium | reverse complement strand
TCTGGATTTCAGACCCGCGCCGAACGCGTTTGTAAGAGCCCTGAATGGCGCCAACCTGGAGACCCGCAGTGATGGAGGATTTGTTGTCCGTCGACGCGGTGTCCAACCCGGCGATCACGCCGCGCTTGTCCCGAAGCTTGACCGGTTGGTGCTCGGCCTGAGACTCGATATCCGGGACCTTCGCGGAAAGGCGGACCTGATCGACAGCGGAACCGTTCTGGTTTCGGTTGCTCAAACCGGCACGCTGGACGTTGCCTTTGACGAACCCCGCGACCTGCAAAGGCTAACGATCCAGTGTCTTGAGAACAGCCATGCCAAGATTGACGTCAAATCGATAACCTACCGGCTCGCCGAAGCTGGCTGACCGGGCTGGCCTTGCGGCCTGACCTGATGCGCGGCGAGATCCGCCGGTTGGGCGACACGCACGGGGCACGGACGGGCGAGCATCGGCTCCGATCCCCTCACCGCTGTAGCCTTGCCCTCGTCACGCCCGCGTGCGGTGGGGCTTTCTCGGGCTCCTCTGGCCAGTCATGCTTGGGATATCGGGCCCGCATGTCCTTTGCCATGTCGCGATAACCGCCGCCCCAGAAGCGTGGAAGGTCGGCCGTCAGGGCCACCTGTCGACCCGCCGGTGACAACAGTGAAACCGTCAGCGGTACCCGTCCCTCGACGATGGTTGGATGGTCGGTGAGGCCGTACAGCTCCTGTACCCTCGCTTCGATCAGTGGAGCCTGCTCGCGCGCATACTGGATCGGCGCCTCCCGCCCCGAGGGCAGTTTCACCGCCTTCGGGGCCAGGCGCGCCAGATCGGCGGGACCGGGCCAGGCCAGCCGAGCAATCAGTGCATCGCACAAGGCAGAGGTGGACGGGACGGTGCCATTCGTGCCGATCGTTTTGCTCAACCAATCGGAGGCAGTCTCCGCCAGCCCCGTATCGCTCCAGTCCGGCCATGGATCGCCAAGGATCCGCCGCAGAAGCGCAATGCGCGCCAAAAGGCCTACGACGGCGTCATCGGCATCAATGGCTACAAATCCATGGTCCTGAATCGCTGACAGGATCGCTGACCGGGCCGCCTGGCCCGATGGTTTCGGAAGCGGTGTTTCCGACAGAACGATTGCACCCATCCGCTTCACCCGGCGAGCACTGAAGCATCCCGTTCCTGGATCGAATGTCGCCGTTTCCACGGTTTCCGGCGGAAACAATCCCAGCGCGTCGGACCTGGAGATCGTTGCGGCAAGCGTGATACGGGCCGTCGCACCACTCCCGATGCTTTCCGCGATCACCAACCAGTCCGACTTGGCCAGGGGATCATCCTCGGTCAGCTGCGCCGCGGTGCCTCCTGCCGTAATGTAGGTCGCCGCCGTTCCGGCCCGCTTCCGGGCGATGGCCGTCGGCCACGCTGCGGCCAGGCAGATCGCCGGGTCTCCGTTTGCCTCTCCGCGACCGCCCCAACGTCTGGCCTGGCGCATCAGCGCAGTCGCCCGCTGGCTCCTGTCATGCCGAAAGCCGGACAGGCGCGTCTTGAGATCGGTCGACGCGCCGCCAATCCCGCGTTCGCTCAGGAGGGCTGCGACCTGCGCTGCCAGTGCGCGGGTTTCCTCTGTCTCCTGGCTGACAATCAAGGCGGCCACGCTTGGCGGCAGGGGAAGGGCGGCCAATGCCCTTCCCCGCGCCGTTATCGCACCGTCTCCTGCGATCGCCCCGAGCCGCTCAAGCTGGCGCCGCGCACTGAGCAAAGGCCCGGCTGGTGGCGGATCGAGCCATGTCAGCGCCGCAGCATCGGCTTCACCCCAATCAGCCAACGCCAAGGCAAGCCCAGCAAGATCGGATCGCAGGATTTCGGGCGCGATATGTTTCGGGAGGCCACGCGTTTCAGGTTCATCCCACAGGCGGTAGCAGATACCTGGCGCAGTCCGGCCCGCCCGTCCGCGGCGCTGGTCAACCGATGCGAGCGCGGCCCGCACGGTGACCAATCGCGTTCGTCCGTCGCCCCCGCTTGTTTCCGGCATCCGCGCAAGGCCCGCATCGACAACGATCCTCACGCCGTCAATCGTCAGCGCGCTTTCGGCAATATCGGTGGACAGTACCACTTTCCGCCTTCCAGCCGGCGCAGCTCGGATGGCCGCATCCTGCTCCTTCGGGCTCAATGCGCCGTAGAGGGGGCAAACCGTGACATCGGCGGGTAGACGACCATCCAACGCTTCGACCACACGCCGGATCTCTCGAGCGCCGGGCAGGAAGACCAGAGCCGATCCCTCATCGGCGGCCATTGCCCCGAGCAGCGTTTTGGCGACGTGCGACTCCAGCCGGTCCTTGGGCCGTCCCACATACCGGGTCTCGATGGGATACATGCGTCCCAGGCTCTCGATCACCGGGGCGTCCAGAACCTCGGCCACACGGCCCGTGTCCAGCGTCGCCGACATCACGACGAGGCGGAGACCGGAATTCAGAACACTTTGGGTCTCGCAAGCGAGCGCAAGCGCGAGATCGATGTTGAGGGATCGCTCGTGGAATTCGTCAAACAGCACGGCGCCTATACCGTCGAGCTCCGGATCAGCCAGGATCCGGCGGGTGAAAAGACCGTCGGTAACAACTTCGATCCGGGTCTTGGCGGAGACCAGCCGATCGAGGCGCGTGGATAAGCCAACCGTTTCCCCGAGGCGTTCGCCAAGGTGTTGGGCCATGCGCGTGGCCGCCGATCTGGCAGCGATCCGCCTCGGCTCCAGCACCATGATCTTCCCGTCAATACCGGACGCTTCATCGAGCAGGGCCAAGGGCACCCGCGTCGTCTTGCCTGCGCCGGGCGGCGCGGCAAGTACCAATCGATTATGCCGCCTGAGTGATGCCATTACGGCGCCAAGCACGTCATCGATGGGGAGCACGGTTTGAGCCATCGGCTAGAGGTGACCCAGCCTGCGTTGCTCTGCAATGGCTGGCCGACGCAGGATTACGGCATGCGGCCCGCGAGCACGCTGCGCCCGCCATCCAACACGAGTGTGGCCCCCGTCACGATGGCGGCGGCGCGGGAGGAAAGATAGAGAGCAGCGTCCGCGATCTCGTCGGCGAGGGCTGCGCGGCCAAGCGGCACGCGGGACTTGTCCCAACCCTCTTCCGCCTCGGCGCGCGGCCGTATGGCGGATATGGCATTTACCCGGATCTGCTGGCTGGCAAGCTCCACTGCCGCGGACCGAACCGCCGCGAGGATCGCGCCCTGGGTCACGGCGCGGGTGTATTCGCCCACGTTCGCCAACTCTGCCATTTGTGACAAAACCACGGTAACAGAGCCGTGCTGGCGCACGCGCTCTGCACGGTTGGCGATCTGATCCTCCAGCGCCGCAATTCGCTCGGCAAAGAGGTTCATCGCCATCGTGGTTCCTCGAACCCCTTCGCTTAGAAACTTTTCAAACCGGGCGATATCCAGATTGGATAGGCGGTCTTCCGGCGCAAGATCCGGGACGATAACCAGGTTATCGATCTGGGGATGGTTTTCCTCAGCCGCAGCAAGGCAGTTCCTCAGACCGATCCGTGTCTGCAGGTCGCCGTGAAAAAGGGTGACCTTCTCGGGTAACGCCTCGCGCGCCCGATCAATTCGCGTTTGGTCCGTGTCGGCAGCAAGCACCGCGTGACCGGTTTCAACGAAACGGCGCGCAAGCGCTTCTCCGACCTCCTGGCCAAGACCGAGGATAACCGTCACCGGCGTTGCCATAAATCATGCTCCGTTTCGCCCCGGAGCCCCCATTGTCAAACGATAGGGATGGCCAGGCGTCAGCTCTGGGCCAAGCTTCGCAGCTCTTCCTTAATTCGAAGTTTCTCGCGTTTCAGGTGCCGGATTCGGACTGCATCTGCCATCGGCCGCTTCTGCTCTTCCTTGATCTGGCCATCAAGCGTCTGGTGACGGTTGGACAGTTCAGCGATACGGCCTTGAATGGACATGGGTGTTGCTTCCTTCTGCAGCGCCTACCGGATTGTAGGGCAAAAGTGTCACACATGAGTGGAAGTCTGTCACGCAAGGGAAACGGGAAAGTCAGCAGCCATTTGCATCTTGCGCTGCATCAACTGGCCAACATCGCGCATGTGCCGATCAATCGGGCGATGTCCTGGGGGCGGGAGAGGCGGTGGTCCCCATCCTTGACCAGCGTGAAGACAAGATCCCTGGACGTCAGGGTTTCCACAAGCCGCTCGGCATGGCTCCAGGGCACTTCAGGATCGTCCATCCCTTGCAGGATGCGGACGGGTCCGGAAAAGGAAATGGGCGCGTCCAGTATCTGGTGATGAGCGCCATCCTCAATCAGCTGCTTCGTGATGGGCACAGGTTCACCATAGTCGGACGGCTGTAACCAAACGCCTGTTTTGTTGATGCTCTCCTTCGCCGTCGCCGGCAGGCCGGGCCACATCAGCTTTGCGGTAAAATCCGGTGCCGGTGCAATCAGGACTAAGGCCGCAACACGCTCCGGCCTCGAAACGGCTGCCAAAAGCGCCATCCAGCCGCCCATGGACGATCCCACAAGGACCTGCGGTCCATCGGCCAGAGTGTCCAGAACAGACAATGTATCGTCTCGCCAGGCCGAAATCGTTCCGTCACAAAAGTCGCCACTGGACTCGCCGTGGCCCGAATAGTCGAAAGCGAGAAAGCCGTGCCCCTGGGTCTTCGACCAGCTTTCGAGGGCCAGGACCTTGGAGCCCTGCATGTCCGAGTTGAATCCGGACAGCCAGATGAAGTTCCGACCGGTTCGGCCAATCGTTTTCCGATAGGCGAGGCGGCGGCCGGTTGGGGCAACGAACATCTTGGTCATACCGCCGTCTATGGCGCGATGGCTGGACCCGCACAAGCGACTGCGGCAGTGGCCGAGGACCGGAGGTCGCAGCGGTAATCGTTTGACTTTCCGCACAACCGCCGTCATTTACAGCGAAGCTTGCGTTGAACATTAACAGCGCTTGGGCGAGACAGCGTGAAGCGAGCGCTGCCAAATTGCAGCGACCGCGCTCTCCCTGAAGGCTGACCATCCTCCCTACGCCCTGATTCACGCGGGTCGTTCAGACTGCGCACCCGATCCGGCCTCGAAGGGCCCGGACGGTTTCGTGCGCCTGCACCCGAAAGTAATACATGACCGACTTTACCCAATTCAACCTGGCTGACCCTGTCGCACGCGCGCTTGAAGCGACAGGCTATGCGGACCCGACGCCGATCCAGGTCGAGGCAATCCCGCTTGCGATGGCGGGACATGATCTCCTCGGCATCGCCCAGACGGGCACCGGCAAGACCCTCGCCTTTTCCGCGCCGACGCTGCACAAGCTCTGCAAGGACCAGAAGGCTGCGCCCGTGAAAGGCTGCCGCGTGCTGATCCTGGCGCCGACACGGGAACTCGCCGCCCAGATCGCCGAAAGCGTCCAGACCTATGCCCAGTTCATGGGCCTTCGCGTGGTCACCGCCTTTGGCGGCGTAAAGATTACCAAGCAGAAGCGGCAATTGGAGCGCGGCGCCCACGTGCTCGTCGCAACGCCCGGCAGGCTGGAGGATCTCGTGTCCCAACGGTCCCTCACCCTTGACGCCGTTGACACGCTGATCCTAGACGAAGCCGACCAGATGCTGGACCTTGGTTTCATCCATGCCCTGCGCCGGATCGTGAAACTCCTGCCGAAACAGCGCCAGACCCTGTTCTTCTCGGCGACGATGCCTGCAAGCATCGCCGATCTTTCCAAGGCCTTCCTCACCGACCCAAGGACGGTGAGCGTTACACCGCCAGCGACGACGGCAGAGCGGGTCGACCAGAGCGCCTATTTCATCGCCCAACGGGACAAACCGGAATTGCTGGCAAAGGTTCTGAAGGCCTCCGCCGTGAAGCAGGCGCTTGTTTTCACACGCACAAAACATGGCGCAGACCGGGTCGTCCGCCAGCTGGACAAGAGCGGCATCGACGCAGTGGCAATCCACGGCAACAAGTCTCAACCCCAACGACGCAAGGCCCTTGATGCGTTCAAGGGTGGCAAGGTTTGGGTGATGGTTGCGACCGATATCGCTGCCCGCGGCCTCGACATTTCAGGACTGTCCCATGTCATTAACTATGAACTGCCAAACGTTCCGGAACAGTATGTCCACCGTATAGGTCGCACGGGCCGGGCCGGGGCGGCTGGCGTCGCTATCTCATTGGTCGCAGGGGACGAAAAGGGATATCTGCGCGACATCGAGAAGCTGACCAAGCAACCGATCGAGCGGGCGCTGGTGCCGGAGGGGTTCGAGGACGACGAGACAGATGTCGCGCCGGCCAAACCCCAGCGCGGACAGGGGCGAAACAGCGGTAGTCGGCCCCAAGGGCAAAGGCGGAGCGGCGCTCCGTCTGGAGGTCGCAGCGCTGGCAAGACCAGCGGACGCGGGGCCGGTAAACCCGGTGCACGCGGCGGAGCCTCCTCCGAGGGCGGTGCTCAGAAATCCCCATCGGGACAGAGCCGGACAGATGGTTCGTTCAATAGCCGGTCGAACGCACCGAAGCGCCGGCGGAAACCGAGACCAAGCCGCGTGCCCGCAAACGCTTGAAGCAACTTCGGAGTAAACGGGGAACGTTTGCGAACCGATAGTTGCGCAAAAACAGAGACGTAAAGCGTCGGCCCGGGGTCGAACGAAAGATCAGCGCTTTAGGGCATCGCGCTTTCGTTTCGCGCCGGATCCTCGGTGACAGGCCCTGCTCCAGCGCGACGGTCCTTTCGCAAGCGGGTCGGCTTGGGTCTGATCTTCAGGATGGACTTCAAATAGACATAGAGGCCGCCATTATCGGGCGGCCTCCGGGAAATTTGGACCTGAAACGCTGGCCTTTCATGTTACGCCAGACCGTCGCTTCAGATCCCTGATTTAGAGCAAGTATCCGTTCCCAAACGGGTTCGCTTGCTCTGAACTTGCCTTAGTGGCGATTGCTCAATCGTGCCCACCGCTTGCGACGGGCGACCACTAAACTTGAACCGCTGTCGTCCTGGGTTTCTGGAGCCTTCGCCTTTGCGATGGGCGCACGACCTGCGCTGTCGATCGCGTTTACAGGAACCATCCCCTTGGGTTTTGGGGTGACCGCGACAGGTGCGTTGTGGGTTTCGCGGACGAGCGGGAGCATAACTTTTTCCTTTGCTGATCAGGGCCTGGGCCCTGGTCGGTGGGGATGAAGAACACTGTTGTCCACCGACACCAACCAACTGGGAATCTTCATATTGTTTTTCAATATATATTGAACGTTTTTCGGCGAAAATCGGAAAATCTTGAGCAAATTCAGCACAGTTAACGGCGCGATTTCCAGTGACTAGATCGGCAGGCTAGACCGCGCGCCTGTCAGCCTGTCTCAGGTCCCTGGGATGGCCAGCAGGTCGTAGCCGAGGTCATAGTCGAAAAGCGCTTCGATCCGCGACCGGTAGATATCCATGGCGTCACCGCTGAACAGCTCTGCGAGGGGCGTTTTCCGGCGCTGGAGGACGTTCGGTTCTGCGTCGGGGTCGGTTTTCGCCTCCATGGCATCCTTGGTGCCTGCCACGAGCGCTGCGTCCACGGCCCGAGGCGACAAGGAAATACGCCAATGATTGGCGATGGCTTCCAGCGTTCCGCGCGGGTCTGAGAGGGTTTCCTCGTACTGCACCCGCAGGATGGACGCAGGGTACCGGGCTTCGATCCTGCCCCACCGGTTCCAGAACCGCGCCAGCCAGTAGAGATCGCATCGGAAGTTGCCTCCCCCCGGGTCGCCCTTCAGATAGGTGAGCCAGTCCACCTGTATGTCATATTCCCACTTTGCATGGTGGCTGGCGAGGATCGCCATGGGGTGGCGCACGCAGAGCGCATAGTTCGGCAACCCCGCCAGAGCCCGGCTCCACGGCCAATCAGCCAGGCGGTGGGGGATCGTGTGGCTGAAGGCCAGGCGCGGAAGGCCTGGAAAGGTCACCTGGTCCTTAGGCCAACCGATATAGGGCCGGACAGCGTTCTCCGAGAAGTATTGCGGGGGCGACACGCCGTGGGTTTCGGCCAGCGCGACAGCAAGCATGTACTTCACCCAATGGGTGCCCGAATTCTTGGAGGTCACCAGAAAACCATCGAATGCGCTGTGACGCAGCACTGAGAAGTTTGTCCAATTGTCGCTCCAGACCCGCGACCTGTACGCCGAAGCCCCGCGCATGGAACAGCCTTTACGCTCTTCGCCGGTTCCACCACCCTGCCCGTTTTGGCTTGGATGGTGCGTCCTCATCGGGGTCGTCCGGACCGGCCACGGACGGCTCGGTTGGCAGCGGCGCTGACACCGCATCGGTCGCTGCTGTAACCGCGGCCGCAGGGACGCGGTTATCCAGCTCCTTGGGGGCATCATCGTTCGCAACACCTGAAGACGTCTCGGCAGGCGCTGCTGCAACGGCTTCCGGAACCGTATCCGTGTTGTCAGCGTCGGGGACAGGCGAACTGTCAGTCGCCGTTTTCTCCGGCTCCTGCATCCCATCAGCCTCTGACGTTTCTGCGGCCGAAGGCGCTGTTTCCGGCTCGGAATCCTGCGCTTCGGCTCCTACACCAGCATCGCCAGGCTGTCCGGTATCGACTTCCGGGGCCGCTTCGACGGCAGGCTCCGCCATCTCTTCACCAAGCATGTCCTTTGCCGACAGCGACAAACCATCAAGGAACGCTCCCCCATCCTCAGGCACGGCATCGGGCTCGGTCTGCTTCATGGGCACCGGCTCAACGCCGTCCTGCCCATCGGCGCCAGCGTCTCCAGCACCACCGCGCCGCCGCCTGCGGCCACCGCGCCGGCCACGACGGCGACGTCGTTTGGGCTGGTCTTCTCCGTCTCCGTCTCCGTTTCCGTCGCTGTCACTGTCTTCTGAAACTTTCGCAGGGTCACCAGCGTCTGCGTCCGCGCCATCTTCCACCGCTTCCGCGTCGTCTTCATCCGCGTCGATGACGTCGAGTTCTGCCGATGTATCCCGTTTCGGCGTCGGCCGAGCACGTTTCGGACTGCGGGCTGGCGCGTCGGGGTCCTTCTCCACTTCGATCGTGAAGTCGCCGGCAATCAGGTGCGCGGAGGAGGTGACCTGGATAACGACCCCCATGGCCGACTCCACGTGAAGTATCGCCTCGCGTTTGATGTTCAACAAATACAGGGCGACGTCCGTCGGCGCTTCGACCCGCATGGACTTCAGGTCCCCGCCCGCGGCCCGCGACTCAATGGCCCGCAAGAGCTGCAGGGCTGCGGAATCGACGGACCGGCGACGACCGGTTCCATTGCAGGCATCGCATACTTCGGAACTTGCCTGGAGGATCCCGGCCCGTCGACGCTGGCGAGAAATCTCCATGAGGCCAAACTGCGAAATCCGGCCGTACTGCACCCGTGCCCGGTCTGCCTTGAGGCAGTCCTTGACCTTATTCTCGACCGCGCGGTTGTTTTTCGCCTCATCCATGTCGATGAAGTCGATCACGACAAGGCCAGCAAGATCGCGAAGTCGCATTTGTCGGCAGGCTTCTTCGGCCGCTTCCAGGTTCGTCTTGAGCGCAGTTTGTTCGATGTTCCGCGCCTTCGTCGCACGGCCAGAGTTCACATCGATCGCCACCAGCGCCTCGGTCTGGTTGATCACCAGATAACCGCCGGACTTCAGCTGGACGGTAGGAGAGAAGATACTCTCGAGCTGCTTGTCGACGCCGTGCTCGACGAACAAGGGAACGGGGTCGTCCCATGCCTGGACCTTCTTGGCCTGGGTCGGCATGAGCAGCTTCGCGAGATCCTTCGCTTCGCGGTAGGCCGCGTCACCCTGGATCCAGACCTGTTCGACCTCCTTTTCGAACATGTCGCGCATGGCCCTGTGGACCAGCCCGCCCTCTTCATGGATCGAACAGGGCGCGATCGATTCCATCGTCTTGGACCTGATATTGTCCCAGAGCTTGAGGAGGTAGTCATAGTCCCGCTTGATCTCGGTCTTCGTGCGTTTCGCACCGGCCGTCCGAACGATCAAACCCATGCCGGGCGGCAGGTCGAGCTCGTTCATCACGGACTTCAACCGGCGCCGGTCGGTGGAGCTAGCAATCTTCCTTGAGATGCCGCCGCCCCGCGGCGTGTTCGGCATCAAGACGGAGTATCGCCCGGCCAGGGAAAGATAGGTTGTCAACGCGGCTCCCTTGTTACCGCGCTCTTCCTTGACCACCTGCACCAACATTACCTGACGGCGACGGATCACTTCCTGGATCTTGTACTTCTTGAGATAACTGTTGCGAGCGGGACGTTTCCGCGCCTGACGGCCCCGGCCACCTCCCCCGTTCGTTTCAGCCTTGGTGGATCGGCCGCGGCGTTTCCTTGGACTCTCGTCTTTCGAATCGGTGCCCTCGCCAGCGGTGTCTTCATCGTCTCCGCTTGGTTCGTCATCGACGCCCAGATCTACCGTGTCGTCCGTCGACTCGCCATCGCCGGCCACGTCATCTGTTGCGCCTTCAGGCTCGCCGTCGCTGTCATCTGCGTCATCGTCGGGGCCATCGCCATCGTCATCGGCTTCGGCATCGCTCTCGTTTTCGTCGTCGTCATCCTCGTCGTCGTCGATATCGAACCCGTCATCTTCAGCGGCCGCTTCTGCCGCCTCTCTTAGAATCGCCTCACGGTCTGCCTGGGGAAGCTGGTAGTAATCGGGATGGATTTCGGAGAAGGCGAGGAACCCGTGGCGATTGCCGCCGTACTCGACAAACGCTGCCTGTAGCGAGGGTTCAACCCGCGTTACCTTGGCCAGATAGATGCTGCCGCGAAGTTGTTCCTTGCCAGCGGTTTCGAAATCAAAGTCTTCGACTTGGCCTTTCGACACCAGCGACACCCGGGTCTCTTCCGGGTGGGCCGCGTCGATCAACATGAGTTTGCTCATGGAAACTTATCCTATGGTCCGGTCGCGCCATCGGCCCGGTCCTCAAGGGACGGAGCTGGGCAGCGCCGGTGAGTGTTTGGAAAAAAGTGCCGGCCATACCGTCGGACGCACCTGCGGGCAGGGCGAAGTCGGATAGGTTTTGACCGGCGTCGGTTTGCATCGGTCTTCCGCTGTTCGGGGCACTGGATGGGGCGCAAAAGCGGCGACCCGGGGCCAGGGCAGAAGAAAACTTTTCAGGCCCAATTACAGGCCGTTCTCTCTTGTGCCCAACTTTCTACAGATTGGGAAGCCCTGTTGTGGAGGCAATAGGTTAACGGACCGCCACAAACCCGTGAGTCACGGCTGCTGTACATCGGGGATTAACTCGGGATCGGGCATCTCACAGGGCAAGAGCTTAAAAGCCGTCGTCGGAACGAGCGTGTGAGTAGTGTGATGGGTCTGTCAGGACAATGGATACGTTTGGTCGTGCTCTGCCTGGCGCTTTTCGCCTGCGCACCGATTGTGGCAGCCGATGTGGCGGGTGTTCGAGCCGTGGGCAATGGTGATCCGAGCCGGCTCACCATCTGGCTGACCCGCGCCACCGAAACCAGAACCTTCATTCGCCAGGTTGGCAACCAGCGCCAGCTGGTTGTGGATCTCGTCCGCACCGATGCTTTGTCCGGACCGTCGCAACCGCTCAACGCCGCCACTGGCCTGGTCAGCTACCGCTGGGCCGATGGGCAGCTGGTTTTTGACCTGACCGGTCCGATGATGGTGGCCCGCGAACTGGACCTGCCCCCAACCGGAAGCGAAACACAGCATCGGCTGGTGCTCGATCTCGCCCGCGTCGCTGCCGCCAGGTTTGATCTCACCGCAGAGCGCGATGGCCAGCGCCTCGAAAGGCTTGCTGAAAGCCGCGCGCGCAGGGCCCGGGAAAACGCCGCTGCCGAGCAGGCCCGCCTGGCCGCGATCCGCCACGTCGTTGTCATCGATGCCGGCCACGGGGGAAAGGATCCGGGCGCCACGGCCGTCAGCGGTGTCCACGAGAAGGACATCGTCCTGAAAACTGCGCTCGCGCTCAAGCAAACGCTGGAAGCCGACGGGCGCTTCCTCGTTCGCCTCACCCGTGACGACGATACCTTCATCGCACTGGAAGACCGGGTCACGATGGCCCGCGAGTGGGGCGCTGACCTCTTCATTTCGCTCCATGCGGACGCTGCGGCGAAACCGTCGGTGGCGGGGGCGTCGGTTTACACGATTTCAGAGCGCGGCGAACGCCGTATCGAGAGAGAGGCTGAGCGCAATGACTGGCACCTGGAGATCGAGGACGGCGCCACTGAGGAGGTTTCAGGCATTCTGGAAGACCTCGTCAAACGCGAGACCAAGACGAATTCGGGGCTGTTCGCGGCGATGCTCATCCCCCACCTCCAGCGCGCTGGACCGATCTTGCGAAATACCCACCGCAATGCGGGATTTTATGTGCTGCTCGCGCCGGATGTCCCCGCAGTGCTCGTCGAGATCGGATTTCTCACCAATCGCGACGATGCCCGCCGACTTGCCTCAGCCTCGGGGCGCGCCAGAACCGTGACCGCCCTTGCGGCAGCCATTACCGAGTATTTCGGTCGCCAGGATGCGATGCTTGCGCTGAATTAACGAAACGATGGCCATAATGGGGGCGCCACAAACCTCCAGTCATACTCTCGCCCAAGAACGATGCCACCTATCACCAAGACAGTGCAAATGTCCTGTCCCCTTCGACAGGAAAGCCCGCTATAGGCTGGCAGTGCACGAACGGAGTTCTCTTCAATGGACGCGACCTCGAAACGCCGCTTCTTGAGCTGGACCCTGATCCGGCGCCTGTTCATCTTCTTCTTCATCCTCGGCGTCATCGGCATTCTGGCGATCGTTGCGGTTTTCGCAGCCCTGTCGCGCGACCTTCCGACGATCCGGGCGCTGGCTGAATATGAACCGCCGATCACCTCTCGGGTCCACGCCGGTGATGGCATGCTGATCGAGGAATTTGCTGAACAGCATCGGGTTTATGTTCCCTATGAAGCGATCCCAGAAGACGTTGTTCAGGCGTTTGTTGCTGCGGAAGACAAGAATTTCTTCACCCACCAGGGACTTGATTTCGTCGGGATGCTGCGCGCCGCGATCAATACGGCCCGGAACAAGGTGACCGGGTCGGGGGGCCTGCAGGGCGGCTCCACGATTACCCAGCAGGTCGTCAAGAACATGCTGCTCACCCGCGATCAGACACTGGTCCGGAAGATCAAGGAAGCAATGCTGGCCCGCCGCGTGGAAAGCGCGTTCACGAAACAGCGTATTCTCGAGCTTTACCTGAATGAGATCTACATGGGCTACCGGTCCTATGGGGTTGGCTCGGCGGCGCTCAACTATTTCGACAAGTCCCTGACTGAACTCGACCTTTCGGAAGCGGCGATCCTTGCATCGCTGGCGAAGGCGCCAAGTGCGGTAAATCCCTACCGTCGCCCCGAACGGCTTCTCATTCGCCGAAATTACGTGATCGGCCGCATGCTGGAAGATGGCTACGTAACAACCGAGGAAGCTGCCGCTGCCCGGGCTGCGCCGCTTTCGACGGTAAAGCGGCTGCGTGGCCCCGAATACGAAGCGGCCACCTATTTTGTCCAGGAGCTTCGCAAGGACCTCATCGACCAGTACGGTGAGGATGGCCTGGAGCGCGGCGGGCTGTCGATCCGCTCCACCATCGATACCGATCTCCAACTGGCTGCCAAGGAAGCGCTGCAAAACGGGCTCGAAGCCTATGACCGCCGCCATCCCTACCGCGGCCCGCTGACCAGGATCGAGCTTTCCGGCGATTACCACGCCGAGCTTGCAGCCTTGAAACTGCCGCGTGGCCATGGCGAATGGGAACCGGCGGTCATCACCGGGTTGAATGCCGACGGCACGGCCAGGGTTTCGCTGTCCGATGGCGCCACCTTGTTACTCCAATCGGAAGACATGGCGTGGGCCGAAACCACCTTTGAGCGGAACGGCGGCGATTTCGGCTTGCGGGTCGGCGATGTCGTCCTGGCTGAAATCAACCGCAAGCCGGTTTCTCGGGATACGCCCGAAGCCAGGGCAATTCTCGAGGCCGCCCTGAAGGATATGAGCGCCGAAGAGCGGGAGGAAGCCGAGACGGTCCAGGGCGATGTCATGGTCCCAACCGGTTATGCCGTATTGCGGCAGATCCCCGAAATCGAGGGCGCGCTTGTGGCGCTGGATCCCCATACCGGGCGCGTCCTGGCCATGGTGGGCGGGTATTCCTACTGGAAGTCGGCCTTCAACCGCGCCATTCAGGCCAAGCGCCAGACGGGATCGAGCTTCAAGCCGTTCGTCTATGCGGCCGGTCTCGAGAACGGCTACACGCCCGCTTCGAAGGTGCTGGACGCACCTTATGTGGACTTCGATATCGAGCGGAACGACTTCTGGGTGCCGGGCAACTACGCCGAGGGTCAGTTTTACGGCATGTCCACCTTGCGGCTTGGGCTTGAGAAATCCCGGAACCTGATGACCGTTCGCCTCGCCCAGGATATCGGCATGGAAGCGGTTCAGGAAGTCGCCGTCAGAACCGGCATCTATGACGCCCTTCCGCCCTACCCGGCCATGTCGCTGGGCGCCGGCGAGACAACGATCATGAACCTCGCCAAGGGCTATGCCAGCCTTGTGAATGGCGGCAAGGAGATCACCCCGACCCTGCTGGACCGGGTTCAGGATCGCCACGGCAAAACGCTTTACCGAAACGACCAACGCCCTTGTGAGGGCTGTGAGGCGGAGTTCTGGGACGGCAGCGAGCCGCCATTCCTGGAAGATACGCGCAGCCAGGTGATGGATCCGGTCGTTGCCTACCAGGTTGCCCATATGCTTGAGGGCGTTATCCAGCGAGGGACCGGACGCCGGGCGCTTCGGGTTGGCAAGCCCCTGGCCGGCAAGACCGGCACCACGAACGACTACAAGGATGCCCTGTTCTTCGGGTTTTCGCCCGATCTCGTGGTCGGCGTCTGGGTCGGCTATGACGAGCCCAAATCCCTTGGCGAGGGCGAAGCCGGCGGATCGGTGGCCGCGCCGATCTTCACGGACTTCATGGAGGCCGCCCTTGCTGACGAGCCGGCCCTGCCGTTTCGGATTCCATCCGGTGTCCGCCTGGTGGAAATCGATGCGCGAACCGGCGAGTTACCAGGACCCGGCACCGATGACATCATCATCGAGGCCTTCCGTCCCGGAACCGAGCCGGGCCTTGCCTTCTCCGAGGACGAGGACTTCAACATCTTCAGCGATGGCGATGCCGGCCTTTTCGACCAGATGTCCGGCACGACGCGGCGGGGTGATGGTCGACAATCTGGCGTGACGGACGGGCGTTCGGACCCGTTGCTGGACGGCCTGTTTGGTCCGGGGCCGGCCGAAGATCGTCAATCCCGAGGGGGTGCACCGGCGACCACCAATCCCGATGATCGGCCGGCTTCGGTTGACGAGTTTGGCTTCGGCACACCGGCTTCCTCCAATCGGCCCGATACAATCCCATCAGCCCAGCCAATTCCTCCGGGGTCCGATACGCCCGACGAGCTTGGCGACACCTGGTAGTCCCGGGTTCCGAGCCAGGGCCCAAACTTGACGGGCCACAAAAACGGCCCCATTTCGCGGGGCCGTTTTCGTGACATAAACCGGAGTTTCTCCCATGGCCGACCTCAAGGCCCTTGCAGACCAGATCAAGCAGTCGGCCGAACTGCTGAGGAGGCGTCTTTGACTGGGATTTTGCCACTAAACGCCTCGATGAACTGACCGCCCTTTCGGAACGCCCGGACTTCTGGGACGATCCCCAGGAGGCCCAGAAACTGATGCAGGAGCGCCAGCGCCTGGCCGATGGGATCGCAACGGTCAACGCACTGGAAACCGAAGCCGATGACGCGCTCGAATTGATCGAGCTGGCTGATGGCGACGCCGACATGCTGGCCGATATTGAAACGGCCCTCACAAAAGCGGCCAAGCGCGCTGAGGCGGCGGAGTTGGAAGCGCTTCTGTCGGGGGAAGCCGATGGAAATGATGCCTATCTCCAGATAAATGCGGGCGAGGGCGGCACCGAAAGCCAGGACTGGGCGGCGATGCTGCGCCGGATGTATGTGCGCTGGGCCGAAGCCCACGGCATGAAGGTGGAAGAGCTGGACGAACGCGAGGGCGAGGAAGCCGGCATCAAGTCCGCGACCGTCCAGATAAAAGGCAAGAATGCCTATGGCTGGCTGAAATCGGAAACCGGCGTCCACCGGCTGGTGCGCATTTCGCCCTTTGACAGCTCGGCTCGCCGGCACACCAGCTTTGCCTCGGCCAGCATCTCGCCGGTGATTGACGACACGATCGAGATCGAGATCAACCCATCCGACGTGCGCACCGATACATACCGGGCGTCGGGCGCGGGCGGCCAGCATGTGAACAAGACCGACAGCGCCGTGCGCCTGACCCATGAGCCGACCGGCATCGTCGTGGCCTGCCAAAACTCCCGGTCCCAGCACCAGAACCGGGAAGAGGCCTGGCGGGTCCTGCGCTCAAAACTCTATGCGCTGGAGCTGGAAAAGCGCCGCGAGGCCGCCGATAGCCAGCACCAGGACAAGACGGCCATCGGATTTGGCCACCAGATCCGCTCCTATGTGCTCCAGCCCTATCAGATGGTGAAGGATTTGCGGACAGAGGTGGAGACCTCAGATACTGGCGGAGTGCTGGACGGTGATATCGACCGATTCCTGAGTGCCGCCCTGAGCCACGCCATCGGGGACAAGGGTTAGGGTGCCGCCCGGACCAGCACCGGCGTCCGCCGGGGCCGTTTCGCGCGGAAAGGCCGGGGCGGTTGAGGTGTCTTAGGGCGTATTGGCGGTGATGCTGAATTGGAGCGCCGCGCTAAACCGCTGCCGTCCTTGACGGAATTGGTCGTCGGTCTTGCCTCGCTCTCGGCAGTCTGGCTTTGCCAATCACCTCCGCATCTGGAGAGAGGGAGGGGCGGCCCGACCGGCCGGCGGGCCTTGCCCGCTGACGCGTTTCCGCCAAACCCGGAAACGCGCTAAGGCGGGGCGAGTTGGCCGTAGGGCGGATGGCGGCGTTGCCGGTTTCCGTCGGCGGTCTTTGTGGCGAGGGCGGAGGGTGCAAATCGCTCCGCTCCATGCACCCCAAGGCGCTGCGCCCCAGGGATCGGGCTGTGCTCTGGAATGAGGCCGGGCACCGCGCACCACGCCGCAAGGCCGCAGAGCGCGCGCGGGGCCATGGTGCCGGTGACGCAGGCCGGGAGGGCCGTGCTCTCGCGGAGGAAATAGGTGGGCGGCGGCATCTCATAGATCATGCCGCTGACATCGACCCACAGGGCCGGGAAGAGTTTGCCCTCGCGCTGGAGCTGCTGAAGCCAGAGGCCCACCATGAAGATTTGCCAAACCAGGACCGGCCACCGGTGAACCGGGACGGTCTCAAATGCTGCGCGAAGGGCAGGGTGAGCGAACATGACACGGACTATGCCACAGCTTCGGAGGGGTTGGACAAAGGCGCGAAAACACCCGCATTTTCTGGGGGATGGCGGGGGATAAGACCGAATGACGGGTTTTCCAGACGAAAGGAAGACGGGCCGCTAGAGGGAGAGGAACTCTTCGCGGACATCGACGGAGGATTTCTTGCCGACGCGGGCGAAGCAGGTCTCGAGCCAGCGGTCGGCATGGTCGCGGCCCATCTCCTTGAGCTTGGAGAGGAAGGTCCAGCGGGTGTCGTACTTCGACTCCAGGGACAGGTCGCAAAGCATCTGTCCGCCGCGAATGGCGTGGATGTTCAGGCGCCGGTAATCGTTTTTCATCCGGTCTGCCAGCCAGTTCTCATCCAGCAGTTTCTGGACAAAGGCGATGGCGCGGAGCTCGCTGATCAAGGCCGAATTGAAGCTGATCTCGTTCAACCGGTCCTGGATTGCGCCGGCCGAGCGGGGGGTGCCGCGACGGATCAAGGGGTTAAGCAGGATCAGCAGGACATCACCGGGCGCGCCGGAATAGATGAGGGGGAAAAGGGCAGGATTGCCCATATAGCCGCCATCCCAGTAGGGCACGCCATCGATTTCCACGGCGCGGAAGGTCTGGGGGAGGCAAGCAGACGCGAGCGCGGCTTCAATGGTGACGTCCTCATCCTTGAAGATGCGGACGCGGCCGGTCTCCACATTGGTGGCGGCGATGAACAACTCCACGGGGCTAGCCTGGACAGCCTTGAAGTCGATGGCCGAGGCGAGCACCTCGCGCAGGGGATTGTAGTCGAACGGGTTGAGGTCGTAGGGGCTGGCGAAGCTCGAGAGCGCGCTGGCGAAGTTGAAGGGCGTGAAGCTGGCGAAGGGGTTGAACGCGTCGAACATGGTCGGCATGGCCTGGGAAGAGACCGCAGCAAGGGGCGCACCGGCCCGGGAAATTTCGCGCCAGAGGTATTCGAGGCTGGCGCGCCCGCCTTCTGCCCCGTCATCGTGGAGACCGTTGGCGAGTGCGAGCGCGTTCATGGCACCTGCCGAGGTGGCCGTGACCGCCTTTATGTTCAGCCGCCCATCCTCGAGGATGCGGTCGAGCACGCCCCAGGTGAACGCGCCATGGGCTCCGCCCCCCTGTAGCGCCAGGGAGATCGATTTCCGTCGAATGCGTTTCGCCAAGACTCTATCCTATTTCGCCCGCGCCCCTGGGGCCTGTACACTCGCGAATGGGCCGCTCAACCTGTTTGACGAGAAACCGGTCCATCGCATCGACAAAGGCATAGTAGGGGCCATCACGCTCTACCGTGAAACAACTTGCCAAGCCACCATAGGAGAAACATGCCAAGCCGGCTTCGGTTATCGTCACGGTCCCCTCGCGAGCCTGGTCGCCATCCACCTCATAGACGGTCTGGCCCTCGCGATCGATGCATTCGCGCCAGCGCACGCTTGTCCCCTCGATCACCCCGGAGACTTTCACCCCCATCAACTCGTCTTCTATCTCCTCGCGTGTCATCAGCTCTGCGATACACACGCATGGCGAGAATGCAAGCATGGCAAATGCCGCAGCGCCATATCGTGCAGGGCTGCTGACTTTTCGACCGACGTTGCGGCGATTTCCCATTATGGTCTCCCCGTCCGGATCCCCTTGAGGTGGTTTATGTCACGCGATCTAGCCCCTGCCAAACCTGTTGTCGCTGTTGGGGTTGTATGCTTACGCGATGATAATGTTGCGCTGATCCGCCGGGCGAAGCCGCCGCGGCAAGGCGCCTGGTCGCTGCCGGGCGGTCATGTCGAATTTGGGGAAACGGCAGCGGATGCCGCCCTTCGGGAGTTGCGCGAGGAGACCGGCCTCTCGGCGACGATGCTCGGCCTGGTCGACGTCGTCGATGTGATCTACCCGCCCCACCACTATGTGGTGATCGACTTTGCTGTGCGATGGGAGGCGGGCGAGCCCGTCGCTGGAGATGATGCCCTTGAGGCCACGCTGGCACCAATCACGGCCCTGGAACGCTTCGCCCTTTCGGCCGATACGGTCCAGATCATAGGGCAGGCGAAAAAACGATATGGCGCTTGATTTGCCCAGGGAGAGCCGGGCACACCATAGCTCACCAACACAAAACAGGAGGAAACAGGCCCCATGGCTTACGCACCGTTTGATCTCAGTGGAAAAGTGGCGCTGGTTACCGGCGGAAACGGAGGCATAGGCCTCGGCATGGCCGAAGCGATTGCCGCATCCAATGGCCATGTCGCGGTTTGGGGCCGAAACGAGACGAAAAACGCCGACGCCGTCGAAACACTCTCGAAACTTGGCACGGGCGAGGTGAAAGCCTGGGCCGTTGATGTGGCTGACGAGCAGGCGGTGATTGACGCAACCGCCGATGTGGTTGGCACCTTTGGGCGGATCGATAGCTGTTTTGCCAATGCGGGGATCGGCATCGGGTCGCCATCCTTCTCGGAGATGACGACCGAGGTCTGGCGCAAGACCATGTCGATCAACATGGAAGGCGCGTTCTGGACCATGCGCGAAAGCGTGAAAGCCATGGTGGCCCGGGCCAAGGCGGGGGATCCCGGGGGCAGCGTGGTTGGGGTGGCATCGCTGGCCGCCATTGAAGGCGCCGCGCGCAACCAGGCCTACGCGGCGACGAAGGGCGGCCTGATCTCGATGTTGAAAGGCATTGCCGTCGAGCATGCCCGCTATGGCATCCGGGCCAATGCCATCCTGCCGGGCTGGATCGCCACGGACATGACCGAGGCCGCCCAGGGCGCCGACGTGTTCGCCACCAAGGTGATTTCCCGTGTCCCTGTCCGCCGGTGGGGCGAACCGCAGGACTTTGGCGGGGTAGCCGTCTACCTCGCCTCGGACGCCTCGGCCTTCCATACCGGTGACACGTTCGTCCTCGATGGCGGCTACGCGATCTTCTAAAGCGTCTCAAACCGGCGGGGCCGCGCCTTGTGAAAGACGCGGCCCCATTTTTCTGCAGCGTGCCTGACGTGGCCCTCAGGGGCCGATGCGCCGGGCCCGCATTGCAGTTCCGTCGACGTCGGACCCGCGTCAGTTCGGCGTGGCGTCCTCGAGTTCTTCGGCGGCTTCCTCAGCTGCCTCTTCTGCTGCATTCGCTGCCGCTTCAGCCTCCGAGGTGGTCACCGCATCGACGGCCTCGGCCGCTGCGCCTTCGATAGCCTCGCCGGCGCTTTCAGCAGCGCCTTCGGCCGCATCCATAGCGTCGCCCGCCATTTCACTGGCGCCGTCGGCCATGTCGCCCATGGCATCACCGGCGTCCGACGCCATTTCGCCGACCGCTTCGCCCGCGTCCTCAAGGGCCGCGCCAGCCGCGTCCACGGCCTCGCCCGCCCGTTCCTGGGCCGCATCGAGGGCGGAGGTTTCGGCCTCGCCATCACTGGTTTCAGCACCGCCACAGGCGGACAGGGCAATCGCGGCAACGGCCGCAAAAAGAGCATTCTTCATGGTAGGGTTCCCCTCACAGGTCTTGATCCCAAGGGATCGATTGAGCAATTCTGGACAGTTTGCAATACCGTGTCCTCTGAACACGACACACCCTTCACTTCGGACCTTGCCGCCACGCCCTTGTCAGGCGCAGCAGGCCGTCCACAGGGCGGCGCCGTCTTGACGAACACGCCGCCTATTCAGAATTTGCGGCATAATCGGGGCACGGCTGCGGCACAGCTGTCCTCGGCCCATGCGGCGGGAGCCCGGCAACGGCAAGAAAAGCTCTCGCGAGGCCCCATCCACCCTTTGCTTCCCCTACGCGAGTGCGGGATGATATTGGCGATAACAGGATTGAGACCGGAGGAGCATCCATGGCCTTGCACACACCGCTTTGCGACATGCTGAAGATTGAGCACCCGATCATGTTGGCGGGTATGGGTGGGGTCTCTTATGCCGAGTTGGCAGCGGCCATGTGCAATGCTGGCGGCTACGGCGTTCTCGGGATGGCGGGCACAACGCCGGATTTCATCGATAGCCAGATGAAGCAGGTCAAGGCGCTGACCGATCGTCCGTTTGGGGTGGACCTGCTGGCCGCCGATCCCGACAGCCTCGAAGCCGCCGTTGACGTGATCATCGAAAATGGCGCCGACAGTTTCGTGGCCGGCCTTGGGGTACCGCTGCCGATCATGGCGAAACTGAAGGGTGCCGGGGTCAAGGTCATGGTCGTTGGCGGCGCCGTGAAGCATGCGATCAAGGCCCAAGATGCCGGATGCGATGCGGTGATCCTGCAGGGCGGTGAAGGCGGCGGGCACACCGGTCTTGTTGGGACCCTCCCCCTGGTTGCCCAGGCCGTGGAAGCGGTGGACATTCCCGTGATTGCCGCAGGCGGGATCTATGATGGCCGGTGCATTGCCGCCTGTCTGGCCCTGGGTGCGGTTGGCGTCTGGATGGGGACACGGTTCATTGCGTCGGCGGAGGCCCATGCAGCCCAGATGTACAAGGACGCCGTCGTGGGAGCAGGTGACACCGACACGACCCGCACACGCTGTTACTCGGGAAAACCCATGCGCTGCCGCACCAATGGCTATATCAGCGACTGGGACACCCGGCCGGAGGACATTCAGCCCTTTCCGTTCCAGGCCATCCATTCGGCGCAGACCGGCGTCATCGGCGGCATTGGAGGCATCGTCGACGAAGCCAAGCTCGATCCCGATACATCCTGCTTCGCCATGGGACAGTCAGCAGGTGGCATCAAGGATGTCCGACCGGTCAAGGCGATCGTCGACCAGTTGATCCAGGATGCCGATGCAGCGATCAGCGCCGTTTCCAGGTTCCAGAGAGTCCCGGTCTAAAAAGCGCTCAACCGTTGCGAAGCCGTAATGATCAGCTATAGAGGGCCGTCAACGACGGATTGGACCGCGATACCCCCCATGCTTTTGAGCCTGCGACTGTCCATGGGGCGAAGGGTGGCCACCGCGACCGCCATCCTGTTTCTGGCCAGCCTGGTCCCGGCAACTGCGCAACTTGCGATGGGTGGCAATCCCGACCTGATCGAGCGGACCGGGGAAGCGGGTTCCGAACATACGCCAGTCAGCGCGCGGAACACGCTCGCCCGCGCCGAATACAGCCCCAACCTGAACGGTTTCCAAAGCGCCGTGGAAGCCGGTGACCTGGCGGCAATCCCCCTCTACCAGGCGTCGGGCCTGGAACTGGGCGGCGATACGGTACGCGGCTACGTGAACCCGCTTTATCGTCACAATGACACGTTTGATCCGGACGTTGCCCGTCAACTCTTGCGGGGCGGCATCAATCGCAAAGCGTTCTGCCTCGATGAAGGGGGCCGATGGGACCACTATTTCGTCGCAGAGCGGGGGCTCGAATTCCCGGAGGAACGCACTGCGTTCATCCGCGGCCTGTGCGCAACCGATGAGACCCGGCTTGCGGTCGGCGCGCTGCTGGACGCCGAGGTGCTGAAACTCCAGGCCCAGGAAATCGCCAATGCCGCGCGTGATGGCAAGATCGAGTCCTGCGTTGCCGACTACAAACTCACCCACACGATGGCCGATACCCTGCTGGAAGCAGAAGGTTTTTCCCTGTTCGAACTGGATACGGTCACCCCGCCCCATGACACTGTGCTGATGGAGCTGAGCAGTTGGGACCTTTCGGGGCGGAAGACCACCCCTGAGGAGGCGTTCGAAATCGCCGTCGCCAATGGCTGCCGGGCCGCTCACCCGTCCCACGTCATCAACACCGCACAGAAGCTCAAGCTGGAAGCCGTAATGGCCATGATCGGCCCGGCTGGCGAATCCGCCCCCTTCAACCCATCCCTTGAGCTTCGCGACGGCGGTTAAGCCGTTCCCGCCAAAGTCGGAAACGCGCTGAAGCAAGTTCGGAGCAAACGGTATCGTTTGCGAACCGCTACTTGCTCACAAAACAAAGACGTGAAGCGTCAGCCTGGCAGGAAACGAATGACCGACGCGTCAGGCGCTTGCGAAGTCCGCGCGGGGAACGAGATTGCGTAGCGGTTGACCGCCGAGATAGCGGCCAAGATTATCGATGAAAAGCGCATCGGTCCGCAAGACAGACCCCTCCGTGGTGGCGGCGATGTGGGGGGTGATCGTCACGCTTGGATGTCGCCACAGCGGATGGCCCACGGGCAGGGGTTCGGTATCGACCACGTCGAGGGTTGCATGGCCGATTTCGCCGCGATCGAGCGCGTTGATGAGGGCGTCCTCATCCACCAACCCGCCACGTCCAACGTTCAGCAGGATGGCATCGGGCTTCATGGCGGCCAGGAAAGCGGCATCGACCATCTGGCGGGTTTCATCGGTGAGGGGTGCGCACAGCACAACGCCATCGGCCTGCCCAAGGCGGCTGGTGATATCTGCTGGATGGATGACCTCTGCGGCGCCGTCGGCTGGTCCGGGGGTCCGGCGGACGCCAGTCACGTGGGCACCGAGTGCGGTAAGCCGCTTGCCGGTTTCCTGTCCGATCGTGCCATAGCCGACAACCAGCCAGCGGCTGCCTGCGATCTCGCGAAACCCGACCCGGCGCCAGCTTTCGCTCGCCTGTTGGGCGCGGCGCACCTTGCCGTTCTGGAGATAGTCGAAGGCGGCCCAAAGGACCCATTCGGCGATGGCCGGGCTCTGCTCGTGACCGCTGGTATAGTGGCTGGCCTTGGACCCGATCGCCTGGAGCATCGGATGCTCGATCCCCGCCGCACTGGACTGGATCCAACCGATGGATGGCGCCGACAGGATCATGCGGGCGAAGGTCTGGACCGAGGGGCTGAAAAAGGCATCGGTGTTGGCGATCACGATGTCGAAACCGGTGCTATCTTCGGGTTTGCCGCCCCATGGGGCCACGAGACTATTGTCATCGGCGATGCAAATCGGGCGGATCACGGCGTCATGTGTCTTGAGCGCATGCTCGATGCGCGCGAAGGTGGCGGCATGGCAAAGAAGCGTTTTCATCGGAGGGGTCTCCTTGGCGATCGCCTGTGTCTAGCCGCGACTATGGCGGCAGTGCTGGCCATATCCAACCCCGTTGCGATTCCCGCTGCGGCCCAGGAAGAGGCGCCCCTGCCAACGCGCAGCCAGGCCTATCTGCGCGATGCGATCGCCCTGGCGGGCATCATCGGCTCTGCCCACGGGGTGCGGTTCGTCTGCCATGGCGACGGCGACCAGTACTGGCGCCAGCACATGATGGACCTGCTGGCGATCGAAGCGCCCCAACGCGGCAGTCTCCGCGATTCAATGGTTGGCGCGTTCAACAACAATTTCACGCGGGTTCGCAACCAGCACCGGCGCTGCACCGATCAGGTGCTGAAGGAAGAGGTGGCCTACGCCGCCGAGGGCCGGGACCTTGCCAACAAGATGGCCGCCAGTTTTTTCCCGCGGCCACGGTAAGACCAATCAGACCAGGATAAGGAAGGGTAGCGTGATGGGGAAGCAATGGGGGCTTTTGGGGCCGGTATGGATGATTGGCTTTGCGCTGGCGGCCTGCGCCCAGGGACCGGCTGAGACCGTGGAGGCCGTTGCGGCGGCGCCGGCCGCGGAGGTGGCGGAGGTTTCCGCCCCGGAACCGGACGTGGAGCCAATGCCGCCCGGCATGGGCCAACGGATGCCGTCGGGTCGCGACCTGGCCAGCCGCTCCGCTGTTGTGGCGCCGAATGCAGCGGCGGCGACCGCCCATCCGCTGGCAACGCAGACTGCACTGGACGTGATGAAGGCGGGCGGCAACGCGCTGGATGCGGCGATTGCAGCCAACGCCATGCTGGGACTCGTCGAGCCCACGGGCAACGGCATTGGCGGGGATCTGTTCGCCATCGTCTGGGACCCGGAAACCGCGCAACTCTACGGCTATAACGGCTCTGGCCGCTCGCCCATGGGCGCGACGCTCGCGGACATGCAGGCCGCTGCCGACGCCCACATGGAGGGCGCGGAGATCCCACCTTTCGGCGCCGCGCCGGTGAGCGTGCCGGGCACGGTGGAAGCCTGGGGCGCGCTGCATGACCGGTTCGGCGCCATGGCGTTCGGCGACCTGATGGCGCCCACCATTGATTATGCCCGCAATGGCGCGCCAATCCCCGAAGTGATCGCATTCTACTGGGCGAACAATGAGCGGCGCCTCCGCGAAGCGTCCGAGAGCGGGATGCTGGAGGAGTTTGCCAATGCCGAGGCGACGTTCTTCTCGCCCTCGCCGGTCGAGGGCGCGCTGTTTCGCAATCCGGACCTGGCCGACACGCTGGACGCGATTGCAGAGCATGGGACCGGGCATTTTTACTCGGGCGATATTGCCCGCACCATGGACGCCTATTTCGAGCGGATTGGCGGCTTCCTGACCTATGAGGATTTCGCCGCCCATGAGGGCGAATGGGTCGAGCCCTTCTGCGCGGACTATCGCGAGGCCCGCGTCTGCCAGCTGGGGCCGAATACGCAAGGGGTCGCCGCGTTGCAGATGCTGCAAATGCTCGAAGGCTTCCCCATGCGCGAATTCGGCTTTGGCACGGCCGACGCGGTGATGGCGCAGGTCGAGGCGAAGCGGCTGGCGTTTGCGGACCGGGCGAGGGGTTATGCCGATCCGGCGTTTAGTGGGATCGATCCGGAAGTCTTCATTGATCCCGGTTACGCGTCCCTTCGCGCCAACTCGATCCGGCTTGATCAGGCACAAGAGAACGTCACCGACCTGGCCTCGCGTCCCCCGCTCGGCGACGCCGAGCGCACGAGCGACCGCGAAGGCGCAGGAGCCGGCGACATTGTCGCCGGACAGCTCCGAGCAGCGGATGCAAAGTTGAAAGACGGCGACACCACCTACCTCGCCACCGCCGACGCAAACGGCATGATGGTTTCGCTGATCCAGTCGAACTATCGCGGCATGGGCACGGGGCTGGTGCCCGATGGGCTGGGCTTCATGCTCCAGGACCGGGGCCAGCTCTTCAGCCTCGATCCAGAGCATCCCAATGTGTTCGAGCCGGGCAAGCGGCCCTTCCACACCATCATCCCCGGCTTTGCCTTCAAGGAAGTGGACGGTGAAGACCAGCCCTGGCTCAGCTTCGGCCTGATGGGCGGGGGCATGCAGCCCCAGGGGCATGTGCAGGTGATCCTTAACCTGATCGACTATGACATGGGCCTGCAGGAAGCGGGCGACGCGGCGCGGTGGGAACACCGCGGCGGGTGCGAGCCCACCGATGCGCTGGAAGGCGATGACTGCGAGACCGAGATGGGCACCGTCCGCGTCGAGGCCGGCATCCCGCCCGAAACCCGCGCCGAACTCGAAGCCCGTGGCCACACCGTCCAGTGCTGCGACGCCAATGCCGGCGGCTACCAGGCCATCATGCGAGACTTTGAAAATGACACCTGGATCGCCGCTACCGAAATGCGCAAGGACGGAAACGCCGACGGCTTTTGAGGCGCCGCGACAGCCGCCCTGTCCTCCGGGGCCGCAAAAAAAGGCGGCCCATGGCGGACCGCCTTTTCCGTTTTCAGATTGAGACCGAGCTACTTGCCAGCAAGGCGCAGGAAGCGGTTCCGCAGGTCCTGGTCGGTCTTGAACACGCCGGTGAACTGGGTCGTGATCGTGGCCACATTCTTGTGGTGCACGCCGCGCGTCGTCATGCACTGATGCTTTGCATCGATCAGGACGGCCACGCCCATGGGATTGAGGCTTTCAGAGATCGTATCGCAGATCTGCTGGGTCATCGTTTCCTGAGTCTGCAGGCGTTTGCAGAAGATTTCGACCACGCGGGCGATCTTGGAAATGCCGACCACAGCATCGGTGGGCATGTAGGCGACATGGGCCTTGCCCAGGATTGGCACCATGTGGTGCTCGCAATGGCTTTCCACATCGATATCGTTGAGCATGACGATATCGTCATAGCCCTGCACGTCCTCGAAGGTGCGGCCCAGCTCTGCGGCGGGGTCCATTTCATAGCCAGCAAAGAACTCCTTATAGGCGTTCACCACCCGCTTTGGCGTATCGATCAGGCCTTCGCGCATCGGGTCGTCCCCGGCCCAGGCGAGAAGGGTGCGAACGGCCGCTTCGGCCTCTTCACGGGACGGGCGCACGGTCTTCTCAGCGCGCTCGAATTCATTCTTGGGGGTCAAGGCGTCCATGGCCATGCTTTGAAGTTCCTTATAGCTGAGGGACGAGGGTCGAGCCGGGGCACAAAAAAGCGGGTATCATCCCCCTATCGCACCCGGACTTAACGCCCGCCCGAAGTTCTTACCCTCAGGGCTTGTCATGGAAACATAAGGCCACTAGGCCCGGTGTCCAACGTTTCGTTGCGGGAATTCCCGCGTTGTGAAGGCCCCGGGGATAATCGCACGAAGAGGTACGGCCCTGTGACGCTCACACTATTCAATACGCTGGGACGCAAGAAACAGATCTTCGAACCCGCCGATCCGGAGCGGGTCACGCTCTATGTGTGCGGCCCGACGGTCTATAATTTTGCCCACATCGGAAACGCGCGTCCGGCCGTTGTGTTTGACGTGCTCTACAGATTGCTGCGCCGCACCTATGGCGAGGGTGCGGTGATCTATGCCCGCAACATCACCGATATCGAGGACAAGATCATCGCCCGGGCGGTCGATGAGGGTGTCACCCTATCGGCGGTGACGGAAAAGTACGCCGAGATCTACAATGCGGACCTGAGGCGCCTCAACGTCCTGCCGCCAACGGTTGAGCCCTGGGCCACTGGCCATATCGACGGCATGGTCGAGATCATGGCGAAGCTGATGGACAAGGGTCACGCCTATGTCGCGGCCGACGGCGTCTACTTCCACGTACCGAGCATGGCCGATTATGGAAAGCTGTCGGGGCGGACGCTCGATGAGAATGAAGCCGGCGCCCGGGTCGCCATCGATGACACGAAGAAGGATCCCGCAGATTTCGCCCTTTGGAAGTTCGCCAAGCCGGGCGAACCCGATGACGCGATCTGGGATAGCCCATGGGGTAGGGGACGACCCGGCTGGCATATTGAGTGCTCTGCGATGGCGGCGGCCCACCTTGGCGAGACCATCGATATCCACGCCGGCGGGATCGACCTGCAATTCCCCCACCACGAGAACGAAATCGCCCAGTCCGAGTGCGCCCACGGCGTACCGATGGCCCGGGTCTGGCTGCACAATGGTTTCCTCGACATGGGCGGGGAAAAGATGTCGAAGAGCCTCGGTAATGTGAAGCTGATCCATGAACTGGTAGACCAATGGCCGGGCGAAGTGCTGCGGATGGCGCTGCTGTCAGGGCATTACCGGGCGCCCCTGGATTGGACCGGCGAGCTGTTGGCCCAGTCGAAGGCGACGCTGGACCGCATCTACGGCGCGCTCCGGCGGGTGTGGGACGCAGACGATACGGCGCCAAGCGATACCGGCGTCCATGGGGCACTGGCCGATGACCTGAACACGCCGAACGCCCTGGCCGAGCTGTCACGCCTGGCGGGGGAGGCGAATGCGGCGGCGGACCGGCATGACGTGCTTGCCATGGGGCGGGCCAAGTCGGAGCTGCTGGATGCGGGCGCGCTGCTCGGACTGCTGACCGTCACGCCCCAGGCCTGGGAGCAAGGCAGCGATGGCGCTGAGAATGCGCGGATCGACGGTCTGGTGGCGGCGCGGGTTGCGGCGCGCAAATCCCGGGACTTCGCCGAAGCCGACCGCATCCGCGACGCGCTGGCAGCCGAAGGCATCGAGATCATGGACAGCGCCGATGGGTCAACCTGGCGCCGATCATGACCGTGTAGTCGGGAGCGAAGGCCCGGCGGGTCGCGGTTTCCGCCGGATCGATGGCCTGATGGCCAACTTCCTTCATGGCATCCATGGATGCGCGGACACGGGGAATGACCCTTGTTTGCAGGCCGCTACCCGCCGATGGGATAGCTGACGGTCAGTTTGGCGTTCTGGCCAGGCTGCGAGACGCCTTCGAAGACCCGCTCGAAATCCTCATCGAAGATGTTGTCGACGCCGAGATCGACGCGCAGCCCGTCGCCGAATGCGGGGGTCCAGGAAACATAGGCGTCGAGCGAGACGTAGCCGTCGCGGGTTTCAACGGGCACAAGCTGGCCTGTGTCGTCCAGTTCCCGGCGGGTGAAGTCGCTGGCCGACTGAATCCGCAAGCCGAACAGGCTATCGAACTCGGGAACCTTGAGCCCGACATCCAGCGCCAGGCGGTCTGGTGTCAGGGAACCGATATCCTCCCCGGTGATGGCGTTGATGCCATCGATACTCGCATAGGTGATGCGCGCGAAGGTGCGGTCGGAATCGTAGGCGAGTTCAGCCTCGATACCATCGAGTTCAGCAGCATCGATGTTGGCCGAATTGGTTGTTCCGGCGCTGCAAGGGAAGTTGGGCGGGAAGAAGCAGGTTTGCTCGAAGGCGATATTGACGCTGAGATTGATGAGGTCTTCGACATCGCTTTCGTAATAGGAGATCTTGCCCTGCAGCCGGTCGCCGCTGGAGACAAGGTTCCGGAAGTCCACGCCGACCCCGAATTCAAGTGTCTCACTCACTTCCGGGATCAGTTCGGGGTTCGGGATGAAATTGTTGTTCACGAAGACGAATTGGCCGGCCATCGGATTGAACAGGACGGGATGGGGCAGCGGAAAGTGGACGCCGTTGAGGTAAAGCTCGTTGATCGATGGGGCGCGGAACCCTTCGGAGTAGCTTCCGAACACGCGGAACCAGTCGACCGGGCCATAACTCGCGGCAAATCTCGGCGAGACCGCATCGTCGGAATTGTCTTCGGGGTCCACTGAGGATGAGCTTTCAAACTCATCATAGCGCACCCCTGGGATGACAATGAGGCTTCCCGGCAGGCCCAGCGGGCGATCGACCTCGGCTTCGATCTGGGCGAAGACGCCGGTGAAGCGCGATACGCCATCGGGCACGCCCGCCCTCAGCCGGTCATCGGTGACACTGTCCCGGCCGACCTGTTCGTCCTCGAAATAGTCCCCGCCCACGGTCAACGTGCTCTCGACCCCGCCCACCCCGAAGCGGCTGGCGTTTCGGACGTTGAATCCCGTCGTCTCGATCTCCCGCAGCGTTGTGCGCGGAACGGTGTCATCGAACTCGTCCACCGATGAGATGGACTGGTAGGCGGTCAACCCGGCATCGATCAATTCATTGGCCGGATTGAAGGTCAGACCCAGGCGGAACGTTTCGCTCTGGATATCCTTCATCACGTCGCGAGAGAGGACCGGATCATCAAGGATGACACCCTGGCCATTGTTCGGTTCCACCGCTTCATTGGTGAACCCTTGCCACGACCCTTCGACAATGAACGCATCGGTGAGATTGTAGCTGAGCTTGACGAGGCCGGTCTGGATATCGTCATCGGACGGAAGGGTCGCGCCGGACCCCAGCTCGATATCACCTGAGCGGCGCAGACCGAAGCTGCCCAGGGCGTCCAGCCTGTCCTGCTGGGTGTAGAGCGTGACCGTGGCGAACTGCTCGTCATTGACGCTCTGGAAGCCCCCGCGCAGCCGTGCGCCCCAGGTCTCGCCATCGCGCAGCAGGTCTTCTGCATCCACCGTTTCGAAGGCGAGCACACCGCCCACGGCCCCTGATCCATAAAGGGCCGAGGCCGGCCCGCGCACGACTTCCGCCGTGCCGATGAGTTCCGGGTCAAGGAAGAAACGGCCATCATGGGCTGAAATGAAGGACTGGCGCGCGCCATCGATGAGGATCAGCACGTTCTCCCCGCTCAGCCCGCGCAGGCTCGGCGCCTGGCCGGTGCGCCGGGGCCCGCCGGCAAAGTCCACGCCCGGCACGTCCCGAAGGATATCTCCCGGAGCACTGCCCTGGCGTCGCTCGACTTCCTCGCGGGAGATCATGCTGACCTGGCCGGGATACTCGAACACCGGGATCGGATTGGAGGTGCCGTAAACGGTCACGGTCTCAGCGATGAGGACATCGTCGTCCTCGCCGGTCTCAGCGTCCTGGGCGGCAGCAGCCGCGACCAGTCCAACCGCCACGGCCGACGACAGGAGCGCGACCCGTAACCTTCGGCTGGACCCGAAACACAACTGGCATGACATGCGGCTTCCCCCTCGATTATGCAACTCAGTCGCAAAATCGATAGCGGGCGATGTCCGCTCTTGCAAGTGACTTGCAATGGCATTCGCAGGTTGGACGCAGGCGGATACGATGCCGAGCGCCGCTATCGCCGCGGGGACGCGCTGCAGAAACGACGCAAACTCATGGATGACTGGGCGGGCTATCTCATGGGACCCGCGTCATCGCCTGCAGACGATTGATCTTTGCCGACGCTCCTGCTTGGCAGTACGCGAGTTTCCATAAGTTCAGACCACCCGTTTTGAGCAACGCCGGAATTCTGCCGCCCAAACCTGTCGGCCTGGTGTTGGCGGTCTTGAAGCGCTTTGCGCATTGGTGAAGGTTGCGCGGCACCGTTTGGCTCCTCACACTGCGCCTTACTTTGAGAAAGGTATCGACCATGAGCACCGCCACCATCACCTCCAAGGGGCAGCTCACCCTGCCGAAGGATGTCCGCGACGCGCTCGGCCTGCATCCGGGCGACCGGGTGAACTTCGTGCGCATGGAGGATGGCAATTATGCCGTCCTGCCCGCGACCCAGCCCGTCATGGCGCTCAGGGGCATCATCCGCAAACCTGCCACGCCGGTAAGCCTTGAGGAGATGGACAAGGCCATTGCCGACGGTGCATCGGGGTCATGATCGGTCTCGACACCAATCTCGTGGTGCGCTTCCTTGTCCAGGACGATGCCGCCCAGGCAGCGCTGGCAAGCGAGGTGTTCGGCTCGCTCAGCGCAGATCGCCCCGGTTTCATCGGCTCGGTCGTGCTGGCCGAGATCAGCTGGGTGCTGACGCGCGCCTACAAAGCAGGACGCGAGGAGATCGCCGCCGCGATTGAAGGCCTGTTGCGGTCCGAAGAGATCATCATCGAGAACACCGAAGCGGCCTATCGCGCCCTGGCCGTCTTCCGGGATGGGCGCGCGGTGGAGTTTGCCGATGCCCTGATTGCGGAGACCGCAAGGCTGGCGGGCGCGAGCGAGACCCTGACATTTGATCGCCGCGCGGCGAGCGAGAGCGCCATGCGCCTTGTCGTTGCCGCTGAGAATTGAGGAGGGACGAAAGTGTCTCGCAAGAAAGCCCTGACGCCCGAGGCCCTTGAAGCCCTTGGTCCCGCGAAACTCGCCAGCCTGCTGATGGATCTCGCCCAGTCCGACAGTGATGTGGCTAAGCGCCTGCGCCTTGCCCTCGCCGCCGCCGAGGGCCCCGAGGCGGTCGCAAAGCAGGTGCGCAAACGCTTTTCGGCCCTGCGCCGCTCAACCCGGTTTCTCGACTGGCACCAGACACGGCCCCTGGCGCGGGAGCTTGACGACCTCACCCAGGTGATCACCGATGACATCGCACCCGCCGCGCCAGCGCTCGCCCTGGAGCTTGCCTGGCAGTTCATGTCCCTGGCCGGGCCGACCCATGAGCGCTGCGATGACAGCAATGGTGACCTCGGCATGCGGTTTTCGGCCATGGTCGACGCCATGGGCGGAATTGCCGATCATGCGCAGCCCGATCGCACCGCCCTGGCAGGGCAGGTCTTTGCCGCGCTCCGGGAGAATGACTACGGCGAGTATGACGGCCTGATAGGCGTGCTGGCGCCAGCGTTGGGCGAGGGCGGGCTTGCCCACCTCAAATCCCTGGTCGAAGCCTTTGCCGCGATGCCCGTCGAGACCCCACCAGAGGAAGAGCGCGAGGTCATCGGCTGGTCACCCAATGGACCGTTTTACCGCGATATGCTGGAAGACAGGCACCGCGACAGCTTCGTCAGCATGGCCCTTGCCGATATTGTCGATGCGCGCGGCGATGTGGACGCCTGGGCCGCCACGCTCAGCCCCAAGGCGCGCACGGCCCCGCGTGTCGCAGTGGATCTTGCCGCCCGATACCTGGCCGCAGGCCGCGCCGAAGAGGCGCTCGCGGCGCTCGACGCGGTCGCGCCAGACAGGCGCAGCTTTTTTGGCAGCGAACTCGACGCAGCCAGGATCGAGGTGCTGGGGCGCCTTGGCCGCGGCGAGGAGGCCCAGGCCCTGCGCTGGGCAGCATTCGAGACCCGGGTCGAGGCGGGCCACCTGCGGGCCTATCTCAAGGCCTTGCCGGATTTTGAGGATGTGGAGGCCGAAGAGAAGGCGATTGCCCATGCCGCAGGCTTCCCGTCGGCCCACGCCGCGCTTGGATTCCTGACCGGCTGGCCCGCGCTGCGAGTGGCGGCCGCCCTTGTCGAGGCCCGGCTGGAGGAGATTGACGGCGAGGACTTCGTGCGCCTGCCGCCCGCCGCCGAGGCCCTTGACGCCACCCAGCCGCTGGCTGCGACCCTGATTCGGCGCAAGCTTGTCACCTTCGCGCTGGAGGCGGCCCGCTCCAAGCGATACCGCCATGCCGCGCGCCATGTCCTCGAATGCGGAGGGCTCGCCGGCGCAATCGCCGACTGGAAGTCCTGGCCAGATCACGACATCTGGCTCGCAAGTCTCCACGCCGCCCACGCGCGGAAGTCGGGCTTCTGGAAACACCTCGATTGAGGGCGGCGTTGGGCTGTCGCAGAGGCCCCAGACAACGAGTATCCTGTTCTGTCCGTCGTCAGGTCTTTTGAGACAGATGGCGGCGTGACGTAAGGAGGGACTGGCTCATCTGGTTTTCAGTTATGCAGCCGATTGGGCGTGCTGCAAGCGCCTTTGTTTCATGGTCCTCCTTTTGGTCTTTTCCCGCTCGAGCAGGATGGTCTGGCCACGTCCTGTGTAGACGTCGGCCGGGGTGAGATCGGTCAAGCTCTCATGGTAGCGCCGGTGATTGTAGTGGCCGACGAACGCGTCGATCTGCGCCTCAAGGTCTCCCGGCAGGAAGTAGTTCTC
This sequence comes from Pseudomonadota bacterium, assembly GCA_038522375.1. GTDB lineage: Bacteria > Pseudomonadota > Alphaproteobacteria > Caulobacterales > Hyphomonadaceae > UBA5336. The sequence goes on along the minus strand of JBCBKE010000016.1, from coordinate 9,087 downwards.
CAGCAGGATACGGTTCTTGAGCGTCTGGTGCCAGCGTTCGTTGTTCGGGCTTACGCGGCCTTCGGCCACGGTCCCTCCAACTTCCCTGCGTCTGCCGATGATAGGGCGCACCGCGCGTATGCTTCATGCCCTTGCCTTCAAGGTACTCAGCCAGATCACCGGAGATGTAGGACGGCCCGTTGTCGGAGAGCAGGCGCGGGCGATGGACCACCCGAGCCTGTTCGAGCTCTGAGGCTTCCAGCGCCAGGTCGAGTGTGTCCTGCACGTCCGAGGCGGCCATGCTGGAGCAGAGCTTCCAGGCGATGATGTATCGGGAGAAGTCGTCGAGCACGGTGGACAGGTAGAACCACCCCCAGCCGATCACTTTCAGATAGGTGAAGTCGGTCTGCCAGAGCTGGTTCGGCGCGGTGGTCTTGTCCCTGAACTCGTCGGCCGCTTTCATCACGATGAAAGCTGGGCTGGGGATCAGGTCGCGCGCCTTAAGGAACCTGTAAACACTGGCTTCTGAGACGAAGTAGCGGCGCTCATCGGTGAACTTTGTGGCCAGTTCCCTCGGCGAGAGTTCCGGGTCGTCCAGGGCCATCTCGATCACCTGCTCGCGGACGTCTTCCGGAATGCGGTTCCAGACCCGGCCCGAGCCGCCGCGCCGATCTTCGAGCCCGTTGAGCGGGCGAAAGCAGTGCTTTCGCTCGTCCGCTCAACCGCCGAAACGGCGATAGAGGTCGTACCAGCGGTAAAAGGTTGGCCGCGACACACCGATCTGTTCCAGCGTGCGCTTGACTGATTGGTGCGAGCCTTCGACCAGGCGGATGATTTCGAGCTTTTCGGAGGCAGGGTATCTCATGCCTCGTTCTCCCCATCCGCAATCACGCTTTTTTTGAGAACACGGTTCTCCAGGGTCAGGTCAGCGACGACCTCCTTCAGGTCGCGCATCTCACGCTTCAGGCCGCTGACTTCGCCGGTCGTCGCCTGGCGTTCCGTATCGCCCGCGAGCCGCCGTTTGCCAGCTTCGAGAAACTCCTTCGACCAGGTGTGGTAGAGGCCGGGCATTCGGCGGGAAATCGCGGTGCGATTTCTGATCCGCCTCATCCCTCACGCCGACACAACTCGGCGATGGAATACTCACCGCGCAGACCTTCCAGCACGATGCGTATCTTCTCTTCGGCGGAGAACTTCCGGCGCGTGCGCCGCTTGATGTCCTTCACATGTTTTTCGGCCGTCTCCTGCGGCCCGGATTTCTTGCTCATCTTCGCTCCCTTGGCGGGCGATAGATGAGCCAGAAATCCTCCTTAAGCAAAACAGCCGATCTGTCTCACAGTCGCTGACGGGGAACAGCTTCACATGTTCGCGGCGCATCTTTGCGCGGCTTGCGGGAATGGTCCAGGTTGCCGCCTCAAGATCGAACTCTTCCCATTGCGAGAGTCGCAGTTCACCGGGCCTCGGATAAAGCAGCGCCATCAACTTCAGCGCCGCCCGTGTCGATGGCGCCCCACCTTCATAGTTCCACACCGCCATAACGACGCGCGCAAACCCCTCGCGGGTGGCGGCCGCCGCCATGTGTTTGATCTGAGGCGTAATGACCGCACCGCGAAGGGCATAGGTCGGCTCATTCTCAGCGCGCGCCGTCGCAATCGCATAGCGGAACACCTGACCGATGGTAGACCGAAGCCGCATGGCTGTTTCGTAGTGTCCTCGAGCCTCCACTTCCCGGAGAAGTATAAGGATCATCGGCGGGGTGATTTCCCGAACAGGCAGGTCGCCAAACGCCGCGTTGGCCATGTCCATGAGCCAGTGTTTCTTCTCCAGTGTCTTCCCTGATTTGCCTTCCTTCCGCACCTTCTCGAGAAACTCGGCGGAAATCTTGGCAAAGGTGTGCTCTGCGATCGCCTCTCTTTCAGCCTTGTCGGCCCTGGCCTTTTGGACCGGGTCAATACCCTCTGCGAGTAGCGCTTTGACTTCCTGGCGCCGCTCGCGCGCCCGCGCCAAGGTCACGCTGGGGTAAGCCCCGAATGATGCCACCTTTTCCTTTCCGTCAATGCGATAGCGTTGGCGCCAATGCTTCGAACCGTTCGGCGTGACGTAAATCAACAGCCCGCCACCATCAGCGACTTTGTATGGCTTCTCTTTCGGTTTGAGTTGGCGAAGGCGAGCGTCGCTAAGTGGCATGGCGAGCATCCATGGCAGGGATCGGAACCAGCTGGAGCGAGCGCAAAGCCCACCCAGAACTACCCACAAAATACCCGCATGGGAACGGACATACCCGCACCGAATCGAACAGAATTCGCAGGGAAATCCGTCTAAATCATTTTAATATAGATGAAATTTTGACCTACCCGCACCTTCTCTTACTAGAATTTGGTACCTACTCGCGGAGCCATATCCTGACCACAGGGCCTGTTTGTTCAGGAGATGCAGTTTGCCGACGGGGTGTGCCTCGTGGGGCCCTGTTATTGCGGTCGCCGTCGTGCGCGCTTTGAAGAGGTCTGTTCTTTCGCTGTGGAGGCCTACAAGCGCCGAAGGACCCGAAGGCTTTTTACAGCGTGGATTTCTTCGAACAGGTCTGAGTCCAATGCGCGCCGATAGACCTCGAAGGGTGGGCGCCCTCCGTCAGCGGGATCAGGAAACACGTCATGGATGGCGAGAACGCCGCCAGCCATGAGATGCGGTGTCCACCCGCGGTAGTCGTTGAGGGCGTGTTCCATTGTGTGGCCGCCATCGATGAACAGGAAACTGAGGGGCGTGCGCCACCGATTGGCGATGTCGATCGAACGACCGACGACGGGCACAACCGTGCCTTCGAGACCACTTTTTCGAATGGTGTTTCTGAAAACGGGAAGCGAATCCACGGCGCCGGCGTCTTCATCCCACAACTCGGGATCGAAATACTGCCACCCTGGCTGGTTTTCCTCTGAGCCGCGGTGGTGATCGACGGAAAACAGTAACTCGTCCGCTTTCGCACAAGCCCGGCCAATATAGACGGCCGACAATCCGCAATATCCGCCAATTTCGAGACATGGCCCCAGCGCGGCTTGCGAAAGCGCGAAATCATGGAGCGTGGCCCCCTCATCAGGGTCGAGAAATCCTTTCACTTGCGACAGGTCAAACGTGACGTCCAAATGGCTGCTCCGAAGTCCTGTCTATCGCCTGCCTCGCTCGCCCAGGCGGCCCGCTTTAGGTCACGCGACGGTCGTCATCTTTGATCATGCGGAGGCCTGTCGTCTTTTTCAGAAAGCGCCCACGGCCTTGTAAAGGCCAAAGCCAATCCCGCCAAGGACCGCCATCACAGCCACAAGCGAAGCGAGAATCCAGGGCCAATAGGCCGCCCACATGCGGTCAAGGATGTTGCGGCCGATTTGCCGTTGGGCCTCGTAGCCCTCGGGGAACTCCAGAACGCCTACGCGGTTCGCAAAGACGCGGTAGTCGTGGAGCAGTTCTCGTTTGATTTCAGGCCGGCTATCGCTCAGGTCCGTGGTTTCGCCGGGGTCGGTGTTGAGGTCGAACAGTCGCCAGGTATTGTCGCCATGGGGCAGGAGATTGCGGACGAGCTTGTAGGGGCCGCGGTATAGCGCCGCCTGCCCCGATGTGTTGATACCGACCGGCTCGTCGGGCGCGTAGACATCGGTGGCGATCCCTCCGAGGAGGGGAACGAGCGATTTTCCCGTCATCGGTTTGGCGTCCGCGGCATCCCCGCTCACACCGGCCAGCGCCAACACGGTCGGGGCGACATCTGCCATCAGTGTGAACGCCGTGGCGGTCTCGCCTGCGGGAACACCCGGGCCAGACATGATCATCGGAACGCGCAGCCCGCCTTCGCCTGCATGGAACTTGAACAGATGCGAAGGGCCGGCCATGGCGCTGGCACCACCCGCCCCTATGGCTACAAAACTACCCTTTTCGCCGAGCGTGTCATAGTCGCGCGTGTAGCCCATCCAATCCAACCAGGGTTGCGCCGCCGTGCCCCAGGCGTCTCCGCCTTCGGGCCCGTTGTCGGATGTGACGATGAAGACCGTATTGTCGTACGATCCAGCCGTCTTCAGGTAGTCAATGAGCCGGCCGAATTCCGCGTCCATGGCTTCGAGCGCTCCAGCGTTGACGGCCAGGCTCTTCGCAGCGATCTGCTGTTCGTTTTCGTCCAGGGCGTCCCATCGCGGAATGGTCTCTGGTTGCTTGGCCAAAGGGGCGCCATTGCGCACCAGTCCGATTTCCTGGGCGCGCTGCCAGCGTCTCTCTCGAATGGCGTCCCAGCCGTCCTGATAGGTGTCGATATATTTATCCGTATAGGCTTTTGGCGCCTGAACAGGGATGTGGATCGCAAGAAATGCCACGTAGGCGAAAAACGGTTCCTCCCGCCCCTCATCGGTTCGAAGGTATTCCAGCATCTTTTCGACAAACAGCGTGGACGAATAGAAGTCGTCCGGCATGTCGGCGGGATCACCGTCCTCGAACCATGGCACATACTGATAGTAGGGGAGATAGGGCTTGTCTTCCCAATGGTCGGCGCCGGACGCATCGACCAGGAAGGACCGGTCGAAGCCGTGATCAATCGGTAGCTCTCCATCCTCATGGCCGAGGTGCCACTTTCCCGTCATGTAGGTCCTGTAACCCGCACGCTTGAGCTTGGTGGCGATCGTCTCGACCCCCGGGTTCAGTGCCATGGTGTATCCAGGGTATTTGCGAAACTCCGGTGGCAGAACCTCTCGTATTGTGCCGAGGCCGGCCAGGTGATTGTCCATCCCCGAGAGCAGCATGGCGCGAGACGGCGCACAAAAGGGCGTCGCGCGGTGTTGGGTGAACAGCATGCCACTGGCGGCCAGGGCGTCGATATTCGGCGTTGCGGCTTCACCGCCATAGACTCCGAAATCCATTAACGCGGCATCGTCGACCAGAATGACGACAAAGTTCGGTCGATCGGCCTGCGCGCGCGCCTCGGACGCGAGGAAGAGGACAACGCCCACCAAAAGAAAGGTGCGGGAGACCATGAATGCTGCCTGTTGTAGGGTCATTCAACAAGGACTTGCATCATCATCACGGCAGTTTCAGCGCCGCTGTTTTGATTCTGGCCGGTCACGATCCGTCCGTCGACAACCACGTGGTTGGCGAAGAAATCGCGAAACGCGGTTTGGGCTTCGAAGACCACACCTGCTGCGCGAAGGTCTCTCTCCGGGTGTTTCGGGGTATGGGTTATGCCTAACTCCTCGATCTGCTTGTCCGTCACGCTTGTCAGCCGGCGTCCTTCAATGAGCAGCGAACCGTCGGCCTTCCGCGCTTGCAGCAGGCCGAGCGGCCCATGACAGACGCCGCCGATGATCGCTCCGTGCTCATAGGCGGCTGCGATCTGTGCGCCCAGTTCGACCGACTGGGCGAAGTCGTAGGCCGCGCCCCACCCGCCAGCCAGGAAGACGATGTCATAGTCCAGTATGTCGACCATTGCGATCTCGTAGGTTCGCGCGACTTTGGATTTGAAAACGGTGTCCTCCAGGAAACGCTTGTCATCCTTCGAGATGATCGGCCAACGCAGGGACTGGGGCTCGATCGGGATCGCTCCTCCCTTTATGCTTGCAATATCGACCTCGATGCCCGCGTCAGTAAAGGCATAGTAGGGGGCGGTCATTTCAGATGCGAAAACCCCCGTCGCCTCGCCCGTCGCATCGAGCGTGTCGTGACTGGTCGAGATTATCAGAGCGCGCCGCCCGTCCAGATCGAAATCTGGTCCGTCGTAGTCCTGATGAAGCCCCAGCGCAGTCAGTGCGCTGGGCAACCCTAGCCAAACCAAGAGGAAAAGGGCGACAATCCCGCCCAGTCCGTATTTTGCAGAGTTTGCCACGCTTTTCGCTCCCCGGGCTGGCTTTTCCGACAGGATAGCGTCAAGAGGAATTAATGGCTAGCATTGATTGAGCGCGCGCTGAGCCGGAAAACCGGGACCAGCAGCCAGACCATGCCTGAAGTCGACACGGGGTAGGCAACAAAAAAGCCCCGGCGAGCAGCCGGGGCTTTCGTAAAGGCTTGACGGCGAGAAGGCCGCCTAGCCGGGCATCACAACGGTGTCGATCAGGTGAACGACACCATTCGATGCATCGATGTCGGTTGCCGTGATGTTCGACGTGTTGCCCGCCGCATCGGTGAGCACAGGCGCGCCATCCACAATCGAGGCTGTCAGCGTTGCGCCGTTGACCGTGGTGATCGCAAAAGCGCCGTCTTCAGCACCTTCGATCGCGGCCACCAGGTCAGCTGCCATCACTTCACCGGCCACGACGTGGTAGGTCAGGATTCCGGTAAGCGTTTCCTTCTGCTCTGGCTCAAGCAAGCTGGCGAGCGTGTCAGCGTCGATTTTCTCGAAAGCGCTGTTTGGGGGCGCGAAGACCGTGAATGGACCTTCGCTGTTCAGCGTGTCCACGAGTTCGGCAGCGGTAACAGCAGCAACGAGCGTTGAGAGCTCGTCATTGCCCGCCGCGATTGCCACGATGGTTTCCTGTTCGGCAGCCATCTCTTCAACGGCAGCTTCCGCGGTTTCCATGGCCTCTTCAGCCATCTCTTCAGCGGGCGGCACTTCAGCAACGGCTTCTTCGACTGCCGCAGGTGCGGCATCTGCCGGCAGCGTATCGTCGGCCGCTTCGCAAGCCGTCATCGCCGTCGCACCCAGCAGCGCAGCTGCGAGGGTCGTCTTTGCAGAGAATGTCATTTTAAAACTCCAGATTAGCGCAAATGGTTCACGCGACTGCTTATACGTCGTCTGACGTGAAACAGTTTATGAAAGTTAAGCAAAATTTACGTTTGGCTGCCCCTTGCCGCAACCGGACGCGGTTGGAATAACGGCCTTCCCGACCTTTGGAACGAAAGACGGCACAAAGATGACCAAGACCTGGGACAAATCACGCATGCCTTCGCGCCATGTGACGGAGGGCCCAGCCCGGGCGCCGCACCGCTCCTATTACTATGCGATGGGTCTCTCCACGGCGGATATCAGGAAACCCTTCGTCGGTGTCGCCTCCTGCTGGAATGAGGCTGCGCCTTGCAACACGGCCTTGATGCGCCAGGCCCACGCCGTCAGCGATGGTGTGAAAGCCGCTGATGGCACACCCCGGGAGTTCTGTACCATCACGGTGACTGACGGCATCGCAATGGGTCATGAGGGCATGCGATCTTCGCTGGTGTCCCGGGAGGTGATTGCCGACAGCGTGGAACTCACCATGCGCGGCCACGGATACGATGCTCTCGTCGGCGTTGCCGGATGCGACAAATCCCTGCCGGGCATGATGATGGCCATGCTGCGCCTCAACGTGCCGAGTGTCTTTCTCTATGGCGGGTCGATCATGCCGGGCAGTTTTGAGGGCCGCGACGTCACGGTGCTGGACGTGTTCGAGGCGGTTGGGGCCCATGCGGCGGGCTCTAACGATATGTCCGACGAAAGGCTGGCAGCGCTTGAAAAGGTGGCATGTCCCGGCGACGGCGCCTGCGGCGGCCAGTTCACCGCCAACACCATGGCCTGCGTGTCCGAGGCAATCGGGCTGGCCCTGCCATTATCCTCTGCGCTGCCGGCCCCGTGGACCGATCGGGACGGCTACGCGAGGGCCTCCGGTGAAGCGGTCATGGCATTGATCGAGAAGAACCTTCGGCCGCGGGATATCTGCTCGCGGAAAGCCTTCGAGAACGCTGCCGTGGTCGTCGCCGCAACGGGCGGTTCCACCAATGCCGCGCTCCACTTGCCCGCCATGGCCCATGAGTGCGGTGTGGAATTCACGCTGAAGGACATGGCCAAGGTGTTCGAGCGAACGCCCTGGTTGGCCGACCTCAAACCAGGCGGGAATTTTGTCGCGAAGGATTTCGGGGCCGTCGGTGGTGTACCCATGTTGATGAAGACGCTGCTCGACCATGGTCTGATCCACGGCGACTGCCTAACCGTGACTGGCCAGACCTGGGCGGATTACCTTCAGGACGTTTCCTTCGACAGGGATCAAGACGTCATCCGCCCCGCCTCTGATCCGCTGACAGACAGTGGTGGCGTGGTCGGGCTTTGGGGATCGCTGGCGCCCGGCGGCGCAATCGTGAAGGTGGCTGGTCTCGAGAAACTCCAATTCCGGGGTCCGGCCAGGGTGTTTGATGGGGAAGACGCCTGTTTCAAGGCCGTTGAGGCGCGCGACTACAAGCCGGGCGAGGTGCTGGTCATTCGTTACGAAGGGCCGAAAGGCGGTCCGGGTATGCGTGAGATGCTGTCCACCACCGCGGCGATCTATGGCCAGGGCATGGGTGACCAGGTGGCGCTGATTACCGATGGGCGCTTTTCGGGGGCCACCCGCGGGTTCTGCATCGGGCATGTGGGTCCGGAAGCCCAGGAGGGTGGGCCGATCGGCTTGATCGAGGATGGCGACATGATCGCCATTGACGCAGCGACGGGCACAATCGATCTTGAGGTTTCCGCAGAAATACTGGCCGTGCGGCGGCAAGCGTGGAAACCGAGAGAGACGCTGTACGCGACGGGGGCCCTGGCAAAGTTTGCCAAACTGGTCGGCCCTGCCCACCTCGGCGCCGTGACCCATGAAGGCTTCAGCGCAGAGCGCCATGTCTACGCCGATCTCTAGCTTGCCCTCTAACCCCGCAAGAGCCCAACTTAAGACCTCCCCGATATCCGGGGCGACGGCGGGCCGGCTAGTCCGACCGTCCTATCGTTGCCCGTAGCGGACGGATATATCTCATCAAGTCAGATCGCCGTCGGCGACAGGAACGCGATAACCGGTCCCGCCGCCGACGAAAGCAGTCTAGCCGCTAAACAGGTTTGCGAAACAACAGCGTCATGCGGTCGGACTCGCCAATGGCTTCGATCGCTTCCCGCTCCGGCGTGCCTTCTTCTGTAGTCGCCGTCGACGGACTGAGGCGCCAGACAACGTCCTCTTCGGTCGGCGTATCGGCGGGGTTGGCGTTGATCTCGCTTGATCCATCTAGAACGAACCCGGCCGCCTCGAACGCCTCGATGACCCGCGACTGCTTGAGGTAACCTGCATTGCCCGCGGCCCACGCGTCGGCGTTCGCTTCGGGGGCCCGGTGCTGGACCACACCGACAACGCCGCCCGGCTTCAAGAGGGCGAACGTTTC